>JAPLGJ010000096.1 GCA_026390215.1 Caldisericota bacterium | reverse complement strand
TGCACGACGTCTCCCAGCAGTGCGCCGAGTGCAAGGAACGGCAGAGACGTCAGGACGAGCTTGCCCGGTACGCCGGCCAGCTTGTGGCGCACGACGATGTCTGTGACGATGAACACGTTGAGTGTCGTCCAGATGGCGACCAGCGTCGCGCGGAACGAAGCCTTGTCCTTCAGCCGCTGGGTCGCGTAGATGATGACGGGTGGTCCCCCCGACGTGAATGCTCCCTGTGCGGCGCCGCCGATGAAGAGCAGGGTGTCGAGAAGCCACGCAGGCCATCGTCGTGGCGCACTTCTGCCTCGCCGGAACTGTGTGACCAGTCCCTGGACGCCGACGCCGACCATGAAGGCGGCGAGGATGTGCATCAGTGTGGTGCGTGGCAGGACGTTGTAGGCGATCATGCCAACGGGGAGTCCGGGCAGGACGAAGGCGAGGATGCGCAGGTACTGACCCCAGTCGACGTTCTTCCATGAGACGACCAGGAGGTAGACGTCCAGGACCAGGGCCAGCACGGTAAGGACGGGGCGAGCCGTGTCGATACCGGTCAGGAGGATACAGAACGGCATGGCCAGCACAGCACAGCCGAAACCGGTGATCCCCTGGACAAAGTGGGTTGCCAGGACGACGAGGCCAAACAGGACAGCGGTCAAGGCAAAGGACACGTCTTCCTCCCTGCGTCCGGTCAGGACGCACTCAAGCAGTATATGCATAATGTTCTGGCAGGCTCTGTAACTGCCACCGAAAACTGATGGACCGAGTTGACTTGACAAGTATCTGCAGTCATGTAGAATCATCGTCGGAACAGACATTGGCCGATAGCCGGAAGGGAGGAACCTCTATGACGACACATGAAGAAGTGCGCACCACTGGGGGCGCCTCCTGGACCGCTACCGACTGAACTCCTGACCTGATCAGCGTCAACAGAGTCTGTCCCCGCGTCCGGCAGGTCTGCCGGAGTTCACTTGTTGTCAGTACAACTCTTCGAGCGCCCTTCCGCGATCCGTGCGTGGTTTGCCACGCACCCCACGATCCATATCCATGATTGGAGGCAGAAGAGATGCATTTGGCAGCGCTTGGGTGGGATGACTATTTCTCACGACAATTCGAGAATCTTGAACGCGACGGGCTCATACCGGCGCGTATCGTTGAACAGCACAAAAACGGGTATATCGCCTATGGAGAACAGGGAGAATGGCAGGCTGAGGTCACGGGGCGGTTCCTGCATGTTTTGGCAGGGCTTATCGGCTTTCCGGCTGTCGGCGACTGGGTGGGTCTCCAACCGGTTCCGAACGAAGACCGGGAGGATCGGGGATCGAGGAGCAGATCGTCGCTGCGAATGTCGACGTCGTGTTTCTCGTGACGGGGCTGGATGGCAACTTCAACCTGAGGCGCATCGAGCGCTACCTGACCGAAGCGTGGTCAAGCGGTGCACAGCCGGTCGTCGTGCTCAACAAGGCCGACTTGTGCGACGACGTTGCGGCTCGCGTCAAGGCTGTCGAGTTGGTTGCCCCCGGTGCTCCCGTGCACGCAGTAAGTGCGGCTCGGAATGAGGGCGTGGAGGTTGTGCGGAGCTATCTTACTCCCGGACGTACGATTGCGTTCCTCGGTTCGTCCGGCGTAGGGAAGTCGACCATCATCAACCGCCTGCTGGGCGAGGAACGCCAGGAGGTGCAGGCTGTCAGCAACGCTGTGGGAAAGGGACGACATACGACGAC
>JAPLGJ010000164.1 GCA_026390215.1 Caldisericota bacterium | reverse complement strand
CAAATGGTGTGGTGGGTTCCCGACCTTGATAAGGATTGACTCTGGCAAGCCCTACGTCCAGCTGCGGTTGCGCAGTGACTGGCAGGCGACCTGTCAGGAACATGACAATCCTAAGGCCAAAGCCCGGCGGCGTCAAGATGGCGGCGGCGAGGGATGGCGATCGGGATGAATGCCCACTCCGCAGGCGGCGTCATCGCCAATCGTGAAGGCCGCATTGCATCCGTCGCAATCTCATCCGTCATCCCCCCCCGAGTATGTTAGTCCAATACGAGGGGCGCTTTTCCCGAGCCCTTTGCTTCAAGGTGAGGGGGGCTTTCGGCGCATGCGGGAGTCCAGGCCTGCCCCCATTATCGTGATGTTACAACAACTACGTCTGTCCCCTGTTACACCGCGCATGCGGGAATCCAGCCCTGTCCTTGGTGTTGTCGTATGCCACCGGAGAATCATGTCCGGCGAGTCTGCGACTCTAGCCTACTTGCCAGCGAACCACACAAGAGCTACTCGCGTGCCGCCTTGAGACTAACCGCCATTTGTACGCCCAGCACTTTGCGGCGGGCCGCCGTGAGGGAAACGAAGTATGTCGCCAGCATGATGGCAGCGCAGACCGCAATCGACAGTGGCGAGAGTCGTATCGGCAGGCTGAAGCTGATTCCACTAGTTGTCGTCGTAAGAAGCTTGGCAAGGGAAGATAGCAACAGGGGGATGCTGAGGGCGAAGCCTGTCCCCACCGCGACGATGCCTGATCCAAGGACCATCCTGTTCAGCTCCTCCACGCGATATCCCAAGACCTTCAGCAGCGAGATCGTGACGCGCTCCTCCTCGACGGTCAGGGTCGTAACCACCGACAGGGCCATGAGCGCGATGAACACTGCTGCAACTGCAATGGCTCCCAGGCCTATCCAGAGAGGCTCGATGATGGAGTCGAAGGCTGCGCGGCTCTGCGCCATCGACAGTGTCATCAGCACCTTCTGATCCGGTATTTGCAGGCTCGCCGTGCTGAGGAGGGCGTTGAAGGTCCCGGGGGGCGCCTCAATGAGGCTGTTCAGCTGTTGCTGGGGCATGATGATGGCGGCAGTTGTGTACAGTTCGGCCACGGCGCCCACGGTCAGCGTGACTTCTCGTCCAGTGGCCGCCTGCCGCATCGTCCACGAGTCACCGAGCTGCAGGTTGAGTTTGTGTGCAAGCGCACGCGTAATGATGACCCGGTCGATGGGAATCGCTTGACCAGCGCTGTCACGAGGGACGAAGAGCATCGACGTTTCTGGCAGTCCCATGACCTGGAAGGTCAGCTGTTCGTCCATCGTGGTGAACGGCGCGATCGTCAACGGTTCTCCGCCCCATGGGTTCTCAAGCTGTGGGGCCGTCAGCATGTAAGTGTAGTTGTACCGCGAGTCCTGAAATGCGCCTCGTACAAGCGTATCCATCGAGTCGCGCATCGCTCCACCAAACAAGAGCAGGTAGCCCGCAAGCATGGCGCCAAGCATCAGCAGCGTCAGCCGCGTCAAACCGCGCACAGCCGCTCTGACCACAAACCGATTCTGAAACGAGCCTTGTGTAAGGTGAAAGGACCGCTCCAGGAGACCTGGACGGCTGCTGAGGGCTGTCGTCTGCATCAGCTTCACCGGGGTCTGGCCCAGAAGACGTGCTGCGACCAGAGCGACGGCCGGAACAATGAGAAACGTGGGAGCCACGATGCCGAGGAGAGCCGCGCTCCATGGGACGGTCGTCACGTATGACGGGATGCTGAAGTAGCTGGCCATGTAGTTCAACATGGGGCGCATGGAGAGGATCGCTGTCAACACGCCCAGCGTCGACCCGGACAGCGCAATCAGCGTGGGAAGGGCCAGTTCCTGCAGGACGAGCTGCCGTGTGGAGTAGCCCAGTGCCTTGAGGGTACCAAGCTGGGCCCGTTGCATGCGGACCGTGCGGCCCTGCGCCGCAGCCAGCAGGAGCGACGTTAGCAGGAGGATGACAAGCGGCATGCTGGTGGACACCGACGTCGCACCCTCTATCTTCGCTGTGGCCAGCGTGAACCGAGGGTTAGCCAGGATGTCCTGCCAATAGGTGAGCCCCACGGTTTCGGCCAGTACCTGTCGCGCAGCGGTCGTCGTACCATCGATCGTCCTGATGTGCCACGTCGTGAGCGCCTCGGGGGCAAGGTCGTCCATTGCAGCGGGTGTGACAACGGCAATGCCGAATGCTTTGGGGTCAAGGAGGATACCGGCATCGTCAGTCGTCCTGATAGGGTACATGTAGTCCGGGACTGCAGCGAAACCAACGACGGTGAATGAACGTCCCAGAAGCGTCATTGCTGTTCCCAAGGGGATCTTGAGTGCCGTGGCCACGGTCTGACCGAGCAACATCTCGCTGTCGGCCTGGATATCGCGACCAGCAGTGACGACGGGGATGTTCACGTGCACCGTCTGTTCGAACACGCGCAGTGTGAGATCTCCGCCTGCAGCGACGTCGACCTCCCGGCGGCGTTCAATGGCAAACCCATGGTCGCTTTCGAACGCGGACAGGTCCACAAATGGTCTCTGCGGCATGAACGTGGCCGACTCGATCTGAGACTCACGCCCAAACCGTGTCATGCTGGCGTCGATGTCGACGACGAGTGCATTGAGGGTGGCATACAGCATGCTGGCAAGCAGGACCAGGGTGATGCTGCCATACACGAGCCATCGGTTGGTATGGATCGTTCGAGGCAACCGTCGCAGCAGCGTGTTCACCAGGTCACTTCCTCTGGCTTGATGCGGCGCCCGACGAGACGGTCTTCCTCGATCTCTCCACTGCGCAGCCGGATGAGGCGGTCAGTCATGTCGGCAATGGCGACATTGTGTGTGACCAGCACAATTGTCGTGTGGTAGAGTTCGTTGACCCGGACAAGGAGGCGCAAGATGTCCCGTGACGTGGCAAAGTCGAGCGAACCGGTAGGCTCGTCAGCGAGCAGCAGGGCGGGATTCTTGACGACGGCACGGGCAAGGGAGACGCGTTGCTGTTCGCCGCCCGACAATTCGGCCGGGAAACGGTTTGCCATGGACGACAGTGTGACTGCCTGGAGGATGTCATCCATGGGCAAGGGTTTCTTGACGATGCTGGCCGTCACCTCGATGTTCTCCTGGACGGTCAGGTTCGGAATGAGGTTGAAGAACTGGAACACAAAGCCAACGGTGTCTCGTCGGAATTGGGTGAGGTCGCTGTCTGATGCATGTGAGAGGTCGATGCCGGCGACACGGACGGTGCCAGCATCTGCACGGTCGATGCCGCCCATGATGTTCAAGAGGGTCGACTTGCCGGAGCCGGACGGGCCGAGGATGGTCACGAGCTGGCCTTCTGGGACACTCAGTGTGACATCCTTCAGTGCCCAGAACTCGCCTTGCCCCATCTGGTACTTGCGTCCTACGCTGTTCAGTTCGATCACCATGTGGCATCTCCTCGCTTTTGCTGTCTCTAGCCTCTGCCCACTGCAAGGACTTTGGCCAACCACGCAATATTGTCTTCGGGCCCTCGGCATTGTCAAGTCCTTTTCGGTATGGCATTCTGCAGGCCCGTTGCTACAATGGATATATGCTGCCCGGAGCAACATCGCCGTCGGGTCGATGGTCGCAGGTGTGCTTGCCTTGTCGCTTGCCGTGAGCTGAGCAGGCACAAAGGGGGTTATCATGGCTAAGGTCCTTGTCAGCATGAATGCGTTCAAGGGAAGCATCTCCACGAAGGCCGCCACCGATGCAGTGGCTCTGGCGTTCGAGGGGGCCGGGTTTCAGGTCGAGAGGGTCTACCTTGCCGATGGCGGCGACGGGACCACCGACGTTGCGGCAGCCCTGGGTGGACGCGTCGAATACGTGAGCACGTTTGATCCCCTGATGCGCCCCATCGAGGCGCCCGTGGCGTGGCTTGGCCAGACGGCCGTCATTGAGATGGCAAAGGCGTCCGGATGGGCGCTGATTTCCGCCGAGGAACGAAACCCCATGCTGACGACGACGTGGGGGACGGGTCTGCTCATCAGACATGCGCTGGAGCACGGTGCGGACCGTATCATCCTGGGCATCGGCGGCTCTGCCACCGTGGACGGCGGGCTCGGCATGCTGGCCGCGCTGGGTTTCAGCATCACCGACGAGGCCGGGAATGCCTCATGGCGGGGCGGTGACGGATTGTCCCGGCTGGTTCGTATCGTGGCAAACTCGCCCATGAAGCAGACGAGGCTCGTGGTCGCGAGCGATGTGGTCAATCCTCTGCTCGGTCCGACAGGCGCAGCCGCGGTGTTCGGTCCGCAGAAGGGAGCCACGCCCGATATGGTGACAGTGCTGGAGAAGGGCCTGGAACGGCTGGCCGACATCACGCTGCAGACGACGGGCGTACGGATGCACGATATGCCTGGAGCGGGTGCTGCCGGCGGTGTCGGTGGCGCGGCTGTCGCATGGCTGGGTGGTCACCTCGAGCCGGGGGCAGAACTCTTCATGGACCTGGAGAACTTCGACGCCCGGGCTGTGGGATGCGCCGTGCTCGTGACCGGGGAGGGACGCATCGATGCTCAGACAGTGTACGGCAAGGCTCCAATCCGTGTGGCGCGGCGTTTTCGCAAGACTTCGCCGGAGGGGTTGACGGTGGCTATCGCCGGGGCCGTGCGCGATAGGGCGCAGGTCCGCGAGGCCGGCATCGACGTGTTTGTCACGATCCTTGACCGCCCCATGAGTGAACGCGAAGCCATGGAAAACGGGCGGGCACTGCTGACACAGGCGGCCGCCGAGCTGGCGCATCTCCTGTCACTGAAGAAGTGATGTGTGACTGTTGTGCGATATACTGAGGACACTCTTGATCTGGAGGTACACATGAAGACAGTCGGCGATACGCTTCCGCCTTTTGAATTGCAGGATCAGAATGGTGAGGTGGTACGGGACTCCCATTTGCGGGGGCACTGGACAGTGCTGTACTGCTATCCCAGAGACATGACGCCGGGATGCTCGCAAGAGGCGATGGGATTTCAGGACCAGCAGGATGAGTTTCTTCGGCTCGGCGTGCGCGTTTTCGGGATCAGTGCAGATTCCGTCGCGTCACATACGCGTTTCGCCACCAAGGATGGTCTCACGTTCACACTGCTTTCGGACCCCCTGCACGTCCTGCTCGAACCCCTTGGTGTCTGGAAGGGAAAGAGGCTTGCCGGACACGATTTCATGGGCACGGAACGGAGCACCTTCCTGATCGACCCTGAAGGCAAGATCGTGCGCGAATGGCGCAAGGTCAAGGTCACGGGACACATTGCCACCGTCCTTGCCGCAGCTCGCGAGGCGCTGGGGTGACGGAGTTCGAGGAGTACCAGAAGGCCAGGGACCGGGTCCAGGAGGTCAAGGGGTTCTACGCCCACGCGGTCATGTATCTGCTGGCCAATGTCGCCCTTGCCGTTCTGAACCTTGCCACGCTCGCAAAGAACGACGGCATCATCTGGTTCGTCTGGCCCCTCATCGGATGGGGTATCGCTCTCGCGGTGCATGCTCTCTCGGTCTTTGGCATCGGGCGGTTCCTGGGCAAGGACTGGGAACAGCGGCAGATCCAGCAGGAGCTCGACCGCCGGAACACGGACTCCAAGGCTTGATCTGGGGTGCCGCGCAGGTGTAACATTCTCGGGACGGTTTCGAGAATGTTACACCCTCCGTCATTCCCCCCGAGCCTTTCTGTGTAAGGCGAGGGGTGCTTCTCCCGAGCACTTTCTTCCCATGCGAGGGGTGCTTCCGAAGGGCGCTTCCCCGCGAAGGCGGGAATCCATTCTTGTGTTGCTATACGGGTTCAGGCACTTGCGCTGCAACTGGATTATGGATTCTTGCGGAACCTCTCCGGGATGGTGATGGCGAAGCGACAGCGGTCGCTGCCTCCCAGGGCGCTCTCCAGGACCTCAACCTTGACCGGTTCGCCGAAGATGACGTCGAAGGGTAGCTTCTCAAAGCCCGCGCTGCAGTAGCAGAACAGCGGTGAGACAGCTGGTTTGCCAGCAACGATCGACGTGCGTGCCAGCGGGCAGTGACAGGCGTCATACCGCTTTCTCGTCGGATCCTTCTCGTCGAGGTACGCCTGAGGGTCAAACGGAATCTTGGTGACATGGATCACGTTGCCATGGCGAACACCGCCCTGGATCTCGGGATTGTTGCGAACATACTCCAGTACCTCTGGCGTGATCACCTGCTCATACCACACTTTTCCCTGGTTCATGTGGTCCTCGAGGTCCTGGACGAGGCGCGCATGACGGTCCACAATGAACGCGTCAATGTCGGGTGACTTCTGAAACCGCTCTCTCATCTCTGCAAAGGACGTCTCTGGTATCTGGTGCATGTTGCCCGCAAGCACCTGCTTGCAGGTTTCTGTGGGCAGTGTCGCCTCCATCTTCGTGAGAATCTCCCCGACGACGGCGGGATAGGCATCGATGGGTGACCCCTCCGGAGGCAGGGCGACACTGCCG
>JAPLGJ010000118.1 GCA_026390215.1 Caldisericota bacterium | reverse complement strand
GCAGCAGCCGCATGTTTGTGCCAAGGTGGCAGATGGCGGTCCAGTAGCGTCTGAATTCGTGTTGTATCATCTGTCCCTTTCCACCAGCAGGATATTGTTCAGGTTCCGAAACAGTTTAGCCTGTGTGGGCTCTCCTGCAAGAAGCCTGCCTTCACACGCCTCCGGCCTGCTACGAGATTGCGGAAGCGGTGAACAGGAGGACGCCGCCCACGAGAACGGCAGGGCCCATCTGCTCCCCGATGAACAGGACAGCGAGCAGGGTGGCGAAGACGGGTTCCAGCGAGTAGATGACGCTGGCCTGCGCGACAGTCACGTCATGCTGGAAGCGGTTCTGCAGCAGCAGCGTGATGACGGTCGTGAAGATGGCGAGGTACAGCAGGGACGGCCATGAGACAGGGTTCACGACGAGCGTCTGCTTCGTGACCAGGGCATAGGCGAGCGAGCACATGGCGACGGCCAGAAGCTGGAAGAACGTCGTGGCGTAGAAGGAGTCCCTGTGCGAGAACAGGTGGATCATGAAGACCTGGACGCCGAACGCCAGGGCAGAGAGCAGCGTCAGGAAGTCGCCCATACCCATGCTGCCGACACGGATGGTGAACCCGAACGAGATGATCCAGAGACCGTTCACCGCCAGGATGAGTGCCAGCGCGACCTTCCATGAGCGCTTCTCGCGCAGGAAGAGGAACGACAGGACCGGCGCCACGACGACGCACAGGCCCGTGATGAAGGCATTCTTGCTTGCCGTCGTCATCGTGAGTCCCGTGACCTGCAGCATGAACCCGAGGTACTCCGGGATGCCTATGGCAAGCCCCTTCAGCAGGTTGGGCCATGTGAACTCGATCCTGCTGCGGAAGAGCACGTACACGACCGCCGCAGCGATGGCAAAGCGGATGAGGACGAGGAGCGCGGGTGAGATGCTGCCGAGGCTCTCCTTCATGACGGCAAACGTCGTCGACCAGAGGAGGACTGCCAGCAATAGGAGCAGCTCAGACCTGCGCGTGGACCTCACGGGGTACACAGCCATCAGGCGTTCTCGATGGCCGGTCGGCGCAGGAGCAGGACGCAGGCTGCCCCGATGCTCGTCAGGACGCCTGCCATGATGAAGCTTGCGAGGTAGCTGCCGGTCACGTCACGCACGATGCCGCCGATCGCAGGGCCGAACAGGACACCGACGTTCAGCATGCCGGCCAGGATGCCGTATCCCAGGCCGCTTTCCCTGCCGTGCAGGAGGTAGGGGGCCAGACCGAAGACGGCTGCCGGGGCCAGTGCGAAGGTGAAGCTGACACCGAGGAACAGGGGCAGGACGCTGCCAGGGAGAACACCAAGCAGGATCACACATCCGGCGAACATGAGACAGGCCAGCACCGCCCCCCGCCCCTGCCAGCGCCTGCGGTCCAGGATGTGGCCCATGAACGCGGACGCGGCGACAGGGAACAACATGAGGATGCTGGCCATGGTCCCCGCTGTCTGCGGAGACACACCCCGGCCGACCAGAAGGTCGTTGGCGAACGTCAGGAGAACGAGCGCTCCCGCGTTCCAGAAGAGCCAGACGAGGCCGAGAATCCAGACCTGAGGATTCAGGCGGCGCAGACCTGTGACCAGCGACATAGGGGCCTCGTCATGCCGCGGTTCCGGATCCCGGTAGAAGAGCACGTGTGCGACCGCCACGACGCAGGTGAAGACTAGGCACGCCCAGACCGGCGCTTGCCATCCCCGTGCAGCGGCAAGGCGCGCGAAACCCAGCTGGCTGACTAGGATGCTGGTCGGGACCGCCGTATTCATGGTGCCCATGGCCGCGCCGAGGTACCTGGTGCCCGCGAAGTTCTGGCTGATGATCTGGGCGCCCAGGATGGACAGCGTCGCTGAACCGATGCCCATGGCAAGTCGTGCCATCAGTAGATTCGTGTAGGACGTCGACAGTGCGAACCAGGCCTCGGTGGCGATGAGACAGGCGAGACCCAGGAGTCCGACGGTTCGACCGCCCCAGCGGTCGACAAGATAGCCGACCAGCGGCGAGATGACGACACCGAACAGCGCCAGCGATGACATCAGTGCGCCCGCTTGCCCGGCGGTCATGCTGAGCGTGGTGTTCATGACGGGGATGATGGGAGGAAGAAACTGGAGCGAGAGCCCGAAGGCGACGGTCAGAGCGTATCCGACGACCAGGTACCACAGTTTTCTGTTCACGGGACTCCTTTTCGGCAATTGTGAATCCCTTGGTGCTTGGCACCAGGGGATTCACAATCTCAGGTTGTCAGGGTTTCTGCAACGTCACGAAGCGAACAGCATTTCTGAATTCTCGCACGCCGCCGCCTTCGCGAACGACCTCGGCCAGCTCCTCCGGGTCCCGGGCGATACAACCCGACAACGCGTCGACGCCATAGTCGAACATGAGCACGGAGAGGGGTGTCGAAGGGCCGATGAGCATGACCCAGGCGTTGCAGGCGAGTTCCAGCAGGCGCGGCAGGCTCTTGTTGGTGAGCGATGAGCCGGTGATGGCGGCGACGTCCAGATGGGGGAGGAGGTATTCCTCCGCCTGCTGGGGCAGGTCGCCTTCCTGTGGCCGCTGTTCAAAGACGGTCAGACTGCCGGCAGTGGAACGGATCTCGTCGGTCCACGGGAAGTGTCCGATGAGGCCGACCTTCTTGCCCGCTGACTTCCTGAGCAGTAGGTCGCGCCCATTGGCCTCCTCGGCGCCCGCGAAGCGGGAGGTGATGTTGCACGCGGCGCAGATGGCCGCCATACCAATCGCCGCTTCTCGCCCGTTCCAGGAAAGCGAGAGCTCGGCCAGCTCCACCAGCGGTTTGCCTCGCAGGTGGAAGAACGGACTGTGTCCGTCCGTGGTCGTGGACCTCAGAGACATGGA
>JAPLGJ010000041.1 GCA_026390215.1 Caldisericota bacterium | reverse complement strand
CATGAAACGGCGACAAGCAGCATCATGCATGAAAAGGGCGTGTGGAGTATACCTATGAGTGGCATGGTGTTCAATGTCATGCATTATGCTTTACATGATGGGCCGGGAATCCGCACGATCGTGTTCCTCAAGGGCTGTCCCATGGCGTGCCGGTGGTGCCACAACCCCGAAAGCCAGGGCCGGAACTCCGAGCTCATGATTGTGGCGTCCCGGTGCATTGGGTGTGGGGATTGCCTGACAGCATGCCCGACGGGTGCGGCAGTTTTGGTCGATGGTGTACCGGGGGCCACTGACGCATGTACTGCATGCGGACGGTGTGTCGATGCATGTCTGGTTGGCGCCAGGACGATTGCGGGCAGGACGATGACGACGGCAGAAGTCATGAGCGAGCTCGTCCGGGACCGCGTTTTCTTCGAGGAGTCGAGTGGTGGTGTCACGTTTTCCGGGGGCGAACCCTTCATGCAGCCGGCATTTCTGCAAAGCCTGCTCGAGGCTTGTCAGGACGAAGGGATCTCGACTGCTGTCGAGACCTGCGGGATGACCGACGAGGGGGAATTGCTGGGGATGGCGGACAAGGTCGACCTGTTCTTGTACGACGTCAAGCTGATGGATACCGCGCGGCACGGAGAAGCGACGGGTGTGGGAAACGAGAGAATCCTCGCGAACCTCATGGCACTGGCAGCGGCACATGCTCATGTCATCGTACGATTTCCCGTGATACCGGGGGTCAACGACGACAGCGAGAACGTCGGCCTGATGGTTGCGATGATGCGTCGGCTGGGCCTGCGCGAGATCGACCTGCTGCCCTATCACCGTATCGGGACGGACAAATACCGGAGGCTCGGAAGGCCATACCAGCTGGCCGAACTCCAGCCTCCTGTGGCAGAAGATCTGGAGAATATCCGGCGCATGTTTGCAGACACTGGCATCGAAGCGTCGGTGGGAGGCTAGCATGAACGAGCGTGTTGCGCGTCTGCGTCGGGAGAGTCTTGCTGCAGTACCCCGGCTGTCCCTGGAGCGGGCGCATCTGGTGACGGAGTTTGACCGGCAGGCACGAGGATTGTCGGCGCCCGTCTACCGCGCCCGCCTTCTGCAGTACATTCTTGAACACAAGCAGCTGTTCATCGGGCCCGGCGAGCTGATCGTGGGTGAGCGTGGTCCCGCGCCCAAAGCCGTGCCGTCCTTTCCTGAGCTGTGCTGTCATAGTATGCAGGACCTCACCGTCCTCGATACGCGGGAGAAGATTTCCTACAAGGTCGATGACGAGGGCCGCCGCATCCAGCAGGAAGAGATCATCCCCGCATGGAACGGTCGGTCCATGCGTGACCGCATCTTTGCCCTCATGGAACCCGCATGGAAGGATGCCTACGAAGCCGGCGTGTTCACCGAGTTCATGGAGCAGCGCGCGCCGGGCCACACCGTGCTGGGCGACGTCATCTATCACAAGGGGTTGCTGGAACTTAAGACTGAGGTGGCGGAAGCCATTGCCTGCCTTGACTCCCTGAACGGCCCGCAGGCAACTGCGTGCCTTGAAGAGCTAAGGGCCATGGCCATCGCCGCAGACGCCATGATGGGCTACGCAGAGCGCAATGCCGCCTTGGCTCGTTTGATGGCTGATACAGAGCACGATCCCGTGCGCAGGGTGGAACTTCTTCACGTAGCCGAGGTTTGTTCCCGGGTCCCTGCGCATGCTCCGCGCACATTCCACGAGGCCCTGCAGGCATACTGGTTTGTCCATCTGGGCGTTGTGACCGAACTGAATACCTGGGACTCATTCTGTCCCGGGCGCCTCGACCAGCATCTGGAGCCGTTCTACACGAAGGGGCTAGGCGACGGGACGTTGACGCGAGAGTCGGCCATGGAACTCCTGGAGTGCTTCTGGATCAAGTTCAACAACCAGCCTGCACCACCCAAAGTGGGAGTAACAGCTGCCGAAAGCGGCACGTATACGGACTTTGCCAACATCAATTTAGGTGGACTGCGTCCCGACGGCTCGGACGGCGTGAACGAGGTCAGCTATCTCCTGCTTGACGTCATCGACGACATGCACCTGCTGCAGCCGTCCTCGAACATCCAGCTCAGCCGCAAGAGCCCGGACCGCTTTCTCCAGCGTGCCGCAGAGGTCATCCGCGAAGGCTGGGGTCAACCCTCCGTCTTCAATGCCGAAATGGTCGTTCAGGAGCTCCTCCGCCAAGGCAAATCTGTGGTCGACGCGGGTATGGGCGGCACTTCGGGCTGTGTCGAGACCGGCGCGTTCGGTCGCGAGGCGTACATCCTCACGGGCTATCTCAACTTGCCCAAGATCCTCGAGGTGACCTTGCATGACGGTTTGGACCCCCGTACCGGGAAAGCCATCGGTCTCCACACGGGCGGTCCGCGGGCATTTGCCGGTTATGAAGATCTGTTGGAAGCATTCAAAGCGCAGCTGCATCACTTCGTGGACATCAAGGTGCGTGGCAACAACGTCATCGAGCGGCTGTATGCCGAGCAGATGCCGGCGCCGTTCCTGTCGCTCTTCGTGGAGGACTGTATCGTGCGCGGCCGTGACTACAACGACGGTGGGCCACGGTACAACTCGACCTACATCCAGATCACGGCGCCCGCGAGCTGCACTGACAGTTT
>JAPLGJ010000013.1 GCA_026390215.1 Caldisericota bacterium | reverse complement strand
CATCAGCTCTGCAGCCTCCATCTCCTCTTCACCCAGACCGATAATGAGGTGTGTCGAGATACGGCCGGGATACCGTCCAGCCAGGTCCTTGACCAGCGTGACCGACTCGGCCAACGACCCTCCCCGAAGCTGAGGATGGAGGCGTTTGGAGCAGCAGTCGATCGCGACACCGATGCGCTGCACGCCTGCATCAAACAACTGGTCCACCTCTTCGTGCCTTGTCACCCTGTACGATACGGAGATCGGCACGCCGCTTGCCTCGTGAATCCGCGGCACGAGTACCAGCAGCTGCCTGAGCACTCCGTGTGAAGCGGTCGTCTGAAAACAGACTCTCTGGAACACTCCAGGATGTGTGATAAACGCTTCGACCAGCTGATTCTCGCCGACCTCGGGCCAGTTGATGCGCGAAAGATGGCTGTGGTCTCCAACAGCGCCCCGTCCCTGTCCACAGTAGGCACAGTCGCCTATGCAGCTGCTGCTGGTCATCAGATACGCCGTCGTCGGTACGGCAGCCATGCGGATATCCCGCATGCCCAAGACGGCCAGTGTGCCGATGCTTGCACGAACACTCACTGGGCACCCTGTCCGTGCACTCGCGCGTCACTGATAGAAAACACAGCACTCCTCCAGTAGATCTGCATCCTCTGTCCTCAACTGCTCACCGACGACGCCCCTGAACTGATACCGTTCCGCAAGATGCGCCAGCTGCTCGCCGTAGCCAGCCACTCTCGGATGCATGCAGCCAAGCACGAGGTCCGCCGACGGAAGCCTCTGTCTCGCATAGGCGAAAACCGTCTCCACGTCATCAATCGGAACAACGGGCACAGTGTCGTAGACTGTCCCCTCCGTGGGGATGAAGACCAGAAAGATCACTGATGCCGGCTGGAACGCGATCAGTGAATCGATTGCCGCAAATTCTCCGACAACGACGCCTCCCTTGAGGCCGATCGTCAGGTGAAGGTTGACCCGCTGTTTCGCAGACGTCAGTGCCTTCGAGCTGCCCGCTTCCGAGAACGCGTCCGTCCAGCGCCGGGCTGCGTGCAAGTAGTCAGCGCCAGATCTCTGCAGATGATAGACGTCATGGACGGTCTCATCGTCCCACACGTAGTCGAGGGAAACCTTGTCGAAAAAGGGCGCCAGCACACGGATATCGTCGTCCGGCTGCAGGCCAACGTGAGCGTTGATACGTATTCCCTGCTCGTGAACCCATGTGATGAACGCCAGATGCTCTGTCAGGGGCAGGCGCCCGCAGGCATCACTTCCACCGGACAGAAGGATGCTCCGGTATGCTCCCAATTCAAGAACCCGACGGGCCCCAGTGACGGGGACCATGTGCTGAAGGTAGTGCCCGTTGCAGTGGTTGCAGTGCAGAGCACATTCCCCACCCGTGACGGATACGGAAAGTGTCCGCCTGGGAAGGCAGTTGAAGACCATGCCTCTCAGGTCTTCCGGCCTATCTGTGGCATATCGTTGGCAATCACAAGGGAGACGCTGAGCCTGTCGGCCACTGCAATGACCTGATATGCCTTGTTGATGGCGGAGAGGACGGTTTCCATCTCGCCGTAGCAGCTCACCGCCATGTTGCCGACGACACACCGGACACCAGCTGCCTCGAGTGCACTCTCGAATTCCTTGATCACTGCCACCGTCCTCGAGCCATCGTACGGAAACAGAATCGCTTGGACTTCAACGTTCACGAAACGACCTTCCTTTCCGGCCCCGGACAGGGGCGAACTACAGATTGTCGAGATCGTCGAGGGAGCCGGACAGCGCAGCGAGGACCCGTGGATCCCATCGCCCCTCGTCAGTCTCCTTGCGAAGAATTTCCAGAGCCTGGTCGCGGGCGAACGCCGGACGGTACGGCCGGTCGCTCGTCAACGCTTCAAAGCTGTCAGCCACACCGACAATCCGCACAAACAGGGAAACCTGATCCCCCTTCAGACCGTCAGGATACCCAGAACCGTCCATCTTCTCATGATGATGCCGGACGACCTCGGCCACGTCGCTGAATCCATGGACAGGCTTGATGATCTTCTCCCCGTACTCACTGTGTCGCTGCATCTCGGCCCACTCTGAGGAATCGAGCTTGCCCGGCTTGGAGAGGACCTCTCTCCGTATGACCAGCTTCCCAACATCGTGCAGTGAACCCGACATCTCCAGGACCCACAGCCCATGTCCCTGGATGCCCATCCTCTTGCCAAGGATGACACTGATGCTGGCGACCTTCTGGTTGTGATGCGGCTCCGTGGCCTCGGCCAGTTCGATGGCATTCGTAATGACGCCAACGACCTCGGACAACGCGAAGCGCTGTTTGGTCATTCCCCTCAGTCGCGTCAGGGAGCGCATGCGAACGCGCAGTTCTTCCCACGATACGGGCTTGTTGAGAAACTCGTCAATACCGCACTCGAACCCCTTGAGTTTGTCCACGAGCCCCGACAGCACCGTCAACATGATGACGGGCGTCGTGCCCAGCCGCTCCGTCGCGCGAATCTCCTTCACGACCTCGAACCCGTTTATGTCGGGCAGAAGCCCGTCCAGCAGAATGACGTCGAAGTTGCCGGTAGCAGCCTGCTCGATGCCTTCCTGACCCGTCCTCACCCAGGTGACTCGGTATCCCCAGCTGGTCAGCTGCTCTGACAGCGCGGCCCCATCCAGTGCACCGTCCTCGACAATCAGGACGGGGGCCTGGTCGCCCTCTCCCTGTCGTTCACGGGAGAAGAAGACCAGCTCAACCCTGCGAATCATGTCATCGTAGGTGATGGGTTTAACGACATAGTCGAATGCTCCCATCTGCATGGCCTTCATGACGTCGTCGTCCTTGCTGATGGCAGACACGACAATGATGGGGATGTTCTTGGTTGACAGAGCGGTACGAAGAGTCTCGAGAACGGTCAGTCCGGTAATATCCGGCAGACGGAGATCAAGCAGGATCAGCCCGGGCTGTTCCTTGACGGCCCGGTCAATGCCTTCCCAGCCCGTGCTTGCGGTGACCGCGGCATAGCCCGCTCGTCGCAGCATGTCGCCATACAGCCGCAGGCTTTCGACGTCGTCGTCGACCACGAGGACCTTTCGTTCCACCAGCACACCCCCGGTTCCGTCCTTGTTCATCGCCCGCTTCCAACAGGCGTGTGGAGACACATCAGCAACTGTACTCCCACGAACGCTCTAATCGACTATTATCTATGTATAGGGACAAAAAGCAATTCCCGGAACAAGGACTGCTGGCTTTGGAAACATGAGCAGCCAGACCTCGGAGGCACCAATGGGCAACTTTATCGAAACGAACCTGCGGGGATTACTCGGCAGACAAGAGAGCCCGCGGGGTGGACAAGCATGACCACCTACATCCGTTCGACCCTGGTCGTTCACTCGGCCTCTGGGCATTCGGGCAAGACCACCATCTGCCGCTCTCTGGTAAGGGACCTTCCCTTTGACGTGTATATCAAGCTTTCACGGCACAGCCTGCACCTCGCGATGCGCTCGCTGGCGACCGGGACACTGCCCGTCGAAGGAGGTGACACTGGACGCCTGAGCCACTCAGAACGCTCTCATTGGCTGCGGCCGTTGCGTGACATCATTCTCCTCGATGGGCCTCATCGGGAAACAGAGGACGCGGTGGTCACAGCTCTGCAGCAGTGGCCCGCAGAGACACCCGTCCTCATCGAAGGCAACTGCTCCTCCGTCCCAGAGAGGTCGCGATACCTGTACGTCCTCCGCTGCCCCCTGCTGCAGAGCGCCAAGCCCAATGTGGGCATCATGGCAACCCGGGCAGATCTGCTCGTCGTGAACAGGTTCCCTGGCTGTACACCGGCCGAAGAGGCAGCCCTTCTTGCATTGCTCAGAGACTGGAATCCCCACGCGAACGAGATCTCAGGTTCCCTACAGGACGAATCATTCATCGAGACGGTCGAGGCGGCCGTTCTCGAACTTCTGCCAGTGCTGCGCTCCGCTTGAAAATGTTCACCCGCATGACACACTGTACTGCCAGTGCCTGCACCCGGTAGAATCAGGAATTAGGAGGTCCCCGTGGAAGACGTTGCACAGGAAGTCCGCGATGAACTGCTCAGGGCAGCAACCGACGGATTCATCGATTGCGGCAAGGCTCTAGCTGTCGCCCGCAAGTTGAACATTGACCCCAGAGTCGTGGGCAAGGCCTGCGACCTGCTGCACATACGGGTCCGTTCCTGTTCACTCGGCCTGTTCGACTAGCCGTTGCCAGCGCTCATAGTCCTCTCCACTGCTGTCGCAGTCGTGGCAGTCCTGCTGACCCCCTTCTCGCTCCTCGTCAACTTCCTGCCGCTCCAGAGACTCGTGCTTTCCGTGGTCGGAACGACGGGAGGCGCCACTCCCCGCTTTAGTGTGGCTGAAGCTGTCCGCCGCGTGATAGACCTGCTCGCGTACCTTGCAGTCCGCAGATCCCTGCCGGACGACGGCTTCTACTCGTCCTTGGAGCTTGCGCACATGGGCGACGTCCAGGCGATCTTCCAGGCTGTCTATGTGACGGCCTTTGTTTCATGCCTGCTGACGGCTGCTTTCATTGCTTCCCTTCGCAGAAGGAGGGGTGACGTTCGCCACATCGTTCGCGCCGCCGGCATCATCGTGCTCGCCATCGTTGCCGCTCTGGCTGCCATCTCGGTCACCGTCGGATTTGACGCATTGTTCATCTCCTTCCACGAACTCGCTTTTGCGAACGACTTCTGGCTCCTCCCTGAAGACTCCGGGCTCATCCGCCTGTTCCCCGAGAGTTACTTCATGAGCTACTTCTTCATCGCACTCGGCGCGACCGTCATCGCCGCCCTTTTCCTCACAATGCTGTCATGGCGGAGGCGCGCGCACTGGCTTTAACCATCACTCTTTGCTGGTATACTCCTTGGGTAGGCAACCAGGCGCAGCCCTGCTGTGCGTCACAAAGGAGACACACATGGAACAACGTGCTGAAATCGGGATCATCGGTGGTTCCGGGTTCTATTCCCTGCTCGAAAACGCGCAGGATATCAAGGTCGAGACGCCGTACGGCGCTCCGTCGGACCTCCTCTCGCTGGGCGAGATTGCGGGCCGCAAAGTGGCATTCCTTCCCCGTCACGGCAAGCGCCACCAGCTTCCGCCGCACGTGATCAACTACCGTGCCAACATCTGGGCTCTCAAGTCCCTCGGCGTCCGCCGCATCATTGCTCCTACCGCCGTCGGCTCACTGCAGCCGGATATCAAGGTGGGGGACCTCGTGGTCACTGACCAGTTCGTCGACCGGACACGTCGTGGTGATACAACATTCTACAACGGCCCTGTCGTCACCCACGTCTCCACAGCCGATCCGTACTGCCCCGTCCTCAACAAGATCGCAGTCGCGACCATCAGGAGCCTCGACCTGCCGGTACACGATGGTGGCACCTGTGTGGTCATCGAGGGACCCCGGTTCTCCACCAAGGCCGAGAGCAACTGGTTCACCCGCATGGGTTGGCATACCGTCAACATGACGCAGTATCCAGAGGTCTCGCTGGCACGCGAGCAAGCCATGTGCTACAGCAACATCTCGGTCATCACGGACTACGACGCAGGGCTGGTCGCAGAGGGGGTAGTTGACCCTGTCAGCAACGAGGCGGTCATCAAGGCGTTCATGGCCAATCTCAAGAACCTTGTGACTATTATCGAGAAGATGGTTCCGCAGATCCCCGGCCCAGACGAAGACTGCACCTGCTTCCACGCCCTGGACGACGCCAGGATAGGTTAATTCATGCTTCCCATCCGCGACGACACCCCAACCCGGACGTTCCCGCTGGTCACGTTCCTGCTGATCCTCGCCAACGGTCTCGTGTGGCTGTGGGAGGTTTCTCTGGGCGGAGGGGCTGCTCTGACCTCTGCGTACTTGCGCCTCGGTTTCATCCCGGGCGTCCTAGTGGGGGGCCACGAGGCTCCCGTGGGGGCACTACACCCATACATCCTCACGACCCTCACATCCATGTTCATGCACGGCAGCTGGACGCATATTCTGGGCAACATGCTGTTCCTGTGGATTTTCGGCAACAACATCGAGGACTATCTCGGTCACGGCAAGTACCTGTTGTTCTACCTTGTCGGCGGTGTGGTGGCCGCCCTGGTCCACCTGCTTTCCGGACCGTCATCATTAGTCCCCACCATCGGGGCGAGCGGAGCCATTGCGGCCATCATGGGAGCGTACTTCTTCCTGTACCCGAAGGCCAAGGTCCAGACCCTGGTCTTCTTCATCTTCATCACGTCCGTACGTCTTCCCGCCTGGGTCTTCCTCGGTGTCTGGTTCGTGATGCAATTGTTCCAGGGAACGTTCGGCGCAGCCCAGGGGGTTGCTGTGTGGGCGCACGTGGGAGGTTTCCTGTTCGGCGTTCTGATTGCGTTGACCACCAGCAGGAGAGGACGGGCCCACACGGAGTACGGGGTCTGAGGAGGACACACATGCACATCCTTGTCACCAATGACGATGGGTTGTGGGCACAGGGGATCCAGGCTCTTGTCGCCGCAATCCCTGCCGAACACACGATTTCGGTCGTCGCGCCCGCGTCTCCGCAGAGTGCCAAAGGGCACTCCCTCACCATGCACAAGCCTCTGCGGGCCACCAGGGTGGAAGACTATGTTCGCCCCGGCGTCGATGTGTGGGCCGTGTCGGGCACTCCCGTCGACTGCATGATGCTGGCCCTCGACGAACTGGTGAAGCAGAAGGTCGATCTTGTCTTCTCTGGCATCAACCACGGTGACAACTTGGGCGACGACCTGCCATACTCCGGTACGGTGTCGGGCGCCCATGAGGCTTTTCTGTCCGGATATCCCAGTGTGGCATTCTCCACCGCATTTCCACGGACGGGGAGCTCCGGGTTTGATTTCAGCCCTATCGCCTGGTTCCTGCGGACAATGCTTCCCCTCATCCCGGAACTCATCAGGATTAATGAACCCCTCGCGAAGAGCTTCGGCAGCGCTCTCAATGGGAGTCTATTCCTCAATGTCAATGCACCCAACTGTCCGGTTCCCCAAGTCAAGGGAATCCGGGTTGTCCCTCAGGGACGCCGCCGCTACGCGCATCGCGTCACCACCAGCGTGGACCAGTTTGGGGCTCCCATCTACTGGATAGGGGGGGACATACCGCCCATACCGCAGGAAGGAACCGACGTGACCGCCATTGCAGATGGATACATCAGTGTCACCCCCCTTGGCATCGACCTGACGGACTATGTCCTTCTGGAGAGGCTGCTCCAACTCGGAACGTTCGCCGACCTCATGCCGTCCTCACCGTAGACAAACCAACAACAGGCACAACGAAGGAGGGCTCTGCTCATGGCAAGGTTCACAATGCTGGACGGCGCTACCACTATTGGCGGCACCAAGCTCCTCTTCGAGGCAGGGGCGTCTCCCGAGTCCACCCGGCTGCTGTTCGACTTTGGGCTCAGCTACGCCACGATGGGCGAGTACTTCGAGGAATTCCTGACGCCTCGGATATCGGCCGGCCTCACCGACTACCTGACGACAGGTCTGCTGCCAAAACTGCGATTCTACCGCTCTGACCTCATGGCACTTCTTCATGAGATGCAGCCTGACCTGGCGGCACAACTGACGGACCCCCGCCACATCGACGCATGCTTCATCACACACGCGCATGTCGATCACACTGGTTCCATTTCGTTTCTGGACGAGACCATTCCGCTGTATGCCACCCCGGTCACGGCTGCAGTTCTTCGGGCAGTTGAGGAGACGCAGTTCAGTTCCGGCCCAGAGAATGGCGTGACCGATTTCATCTTGCGGCCCAATCTGGGGGGCAACAGGCATGGTCAGCGGCAGCTTATCGACCTCACCGGGCCAATGCAGTTTCCGGACTGCCGGGTGACCCCTTTCCCGGTCGACCACAGCATCCCCGGCGCGTGTGCCTACCTCATCGAGTATGACGGAGGGAAGCTGGTGTACACGGGGGACCTCCGGTTCCACGGCCGCATGGGCCATGTGACGGAGCACAGTGTCGACGAACTCGCCGCAGCCCACCCTGATGCCCTCCTGATCGAAGGGACGAACCTTCGTTCGAACGAAGGTTCGTTGGGTCACGACACGGCATTCCGCCGCTGCTTCGCGTTCTGGTCCGAACAGGGAGTTGAGGCAAAGGCTCTCGAAGAGACTCAGGGGGCCACGGGCCTGGTCATGGCAGACTTCGGAATGAAAGACCTGGACCGCCTTATGACCTTTCAGCGCGTCGCCCAAGCCACAGGGCGCAGGCTGGCCATCCTACCGCGTGACGCCTACATCGTCCGGCTGGCGCAGGAAGCCGGCTATCCCACAATCGACTTGGCGGATCCGGAGCTCGTCCTGTACGTCAAGCGCGCCGGCAGCGGCACCTATGACAAGGGCGACATCAAGCAGGACTGGACCCGGTCGACCCTCCTGCGATTCACCGGCGGCGACCCGGACTCCGTTGATCCAAAGGAACGGCGTGGCGCCGTAGAAGATATTCTCAACGGGTCATGCCCTCGCATCGTCAGGGCCGCCGAGGTCGCCGCACACCAATCGGACTACCTGCTGTCGTTGGGCTACTGGGACGTTCAGGAGCTGTGCGACCTGCGCCCCTCCCCGGGTTCCCTGTACATCCACTCCTCTGCAGAAGCATTCAACGAGGAGATGTCCTGGAGCCAGAAGCGCCTGGCCCGCTGGCTGGATCTTGCCGGCATGGACTCCGTGCACATCCATGCCTCCGGGCACGCTCGGCCGGAAGACCTCTTCCACGTCGTCGAGCGGCTCGCTCCGAAGCACGTGTATCCCGTGCACACTGAGCATGCCGAGCTCTACGCCGAACGGTTCAGAGATACCGTCAGCCTCGTGGAGAATGGGAAGGGTGTGCTCCTCGCCCCCTAGGAATCTCTCAATCTCGTGGCGATTTCCTCACAATCTTCGTAACAAAAACGGGCATAGTTACGTAGTAACAGGTGTATGTGACAAGTACACCTGTTGCAGGTAAGGAGGTACGACATGATCGATGAGAACGGCTTCATCAAGCCAGATGCTGAGGAGATTGAGCAGCTGGACATTTCGACAATTGCAGAGGGCTCTGTCACGCCTGAGGCTCCCCCAGATGTTCAAGGGTACGGCACACCGCTGCCCGAGACTCCCCCGAGGACTTTCTCTCAATCCGAGGAGTGCTTTCCCCCAACCGTCTCGGCGTATAGCACGCCTGTTCCTCCGCCTCAGCCCACGGCCATGCCTTCGAATCCGGGCCGCGTATTGCTGGTGTGGGGGCTCATCATCGGGTTGCTGCTCGGCAGCGTTCTGGGTGGAATCCTGGGCAACTATGTCGTCATGTCCAACCCGGGGACGTTCCCCTGGGCACGCACGGTATCGACGACCTATCCAGGGACGACCAGCTCGGGCATAACCATCGTCACGACCGAAGAACAGGCTGTCGAGAATGCCGTCAAGATCGCTTCCCCTGCCGTGGTCCAGATCAACATCACCTCGGTCAGCCAGAACCCGTTTGGCTTCTCGTATGGACAGCAGGAAGGTCTCGGCTCAGGCTTCATCATCACATCTGACGGCTACGTGCTGACCAACAACCACGTCGTGGAGAATGCCACCAAGATCACCGTCGTGCTCAAAGATGGGCGCGAGTTCCGTGGCCAGGTTGTGGGCACGGATGCCACCAGCGACGTCGCCGTGGTGAAGATCAGCGGCACCAACCTGCCGACCGTGGAACTGGGCGATTCGTCAACGCTGACCGTCGGTCAGAAGGTCATCGCCATCGGCAACCCGTACGGCCTGAGCCAGACGGTCACGACCGGAGTCATCTCCGCCCTCGAGCGGAACGTGCAAGCGTCACAGACTGAGACACTCGTCGGCGTCGTTCAGACCGACGCGGCCATCAACCCTGGCAACTCAGGGGGGCCCTTGGTCGACCTGTCCGGCCGCGTCGTCGGCATGAACACCATGATCTACCAGAATGCGCAAGGCCTCGGGTTCTCGGTCTCGGTCAACACGGTCCGCAAGGTGTATGACGCTATCATCAAGAATGGCAAGGTCACATGGCCGGCTCTGGGCATCCAGGGAGCCACCCTTACGACCTCCATCGTAGACCAGTACAACCTCAAGGCATCCCAGGGCGTCTACGTCGTCCAGATCACATCTGGATCCGGCGCAGAAGTTGCCGGGCTCAAGGCCGGAGACGTGATCACGGCAATCGACGACAAACCGATGACCACCATCGATGGAGTCCTTGGCTACATCCGGTCCAAGAACGTCGGCGACACGGTCCAAGTCGTCGTTGACCGCAGCGGCTCTACCAAGACGTTTGCTGTGACGCTGAAAGCCCTCGGCCAGTAGACCCCAGGATTTGTTTGCTCTTGAAGAATGGCCCCTGCACATTGTGCCGGGGCCATTTCACATCTCCCTCGCCTTGCCAACGATGAAAACAGGACAATCCTGTTCATGGATGCAAGCGGGTGCGTCAGAATCTACCGGGGCGGAGGCATGGATGACGAGCACACTGAGACTTGGGGTATGGACTCATGAGTGATATGGTGCGTCTGGTGAGATCCGACCTTCATGTTGCACTCGACTGCCCCGCAGACTGGACCGTCATGGAGATGGATGACCAGGCGGGACTGCGCATATCCGACCCCGCTGACCCGCGTGTCGCCCTGCAGGTCACTTATGACGACTCCGGTTCGCCGCTGGACGAGGTGTCTGAGCGTCGCCGCAACGGCCTGCCGGAAGACGCCCGCCGTGAGCAGGCGACACTGAGAAGGGGAGAGCTCTATGCAGACGGTCGCGCAAGCCCCGACAGTCCGCCCGTCAATGCGCTGGTGTTCAGTGCCCGCGACAGCTCATTCGTCTATCGGGTCCTGGTCGCAGAGGACGCAGGGCGCCGATGGACCGTTCGTCTCGAGACTCTCCAGCGCAAGGAGTGGTGGCAGCAGAGCAAAACACTGGAAACGATGCTAGCCAGTCTGCTGTTGTTGTAAAAGAACCTACGTTGCAGGGGACTCTTCGATGTTCTGCAACTCCTTCAGATGGCCAAGGACCAGCCTGGCTGTCGCAATGTTGGTAGCGAGAGGGATGTTATTGACATCACAGATCTTGAGCACGGCGTTGATATCCGGCTCATGAGGATGTGCAGTCAGTGGGTCCCTGAGGAAGACGACTGCCTTGATTTCGTCGGAGGCGATCATGGAGCCAATCTGAAGGTCCCCTCCCTTCTCTCCGGAATTCACCCTGGTGACGTGAAGGCCGGTCAATTCCTCGATGAGGCCACCTGTGCTCTTTGTG
>JAPLGJ010000023.1 GCA_026390215.1 Caldisericota bacterium | reverse complement strand
GCACATGAAAAGGAGATAGACGTGGGATATTTCATCGATCTGCTGTTCCTGTTTGTGAGACGTCCCGCCGAGGGCATGCGCCGGATTCGTGAGCATCCGTCGGTACTCGCGGCCCTGATCGCCTTGCTGCTGACGGGCGTTCTCGATGCAATGAGCTTTCGCCTGATGGATGTCGTCGGCCTTCTGAAGTCCATGGGTCTCACAAACCAGATGACAGACGCCGTTACCCAGGCGCAGCAAGCTCCAGGGACCTTCTGGGCGTTTGTGACCGAGCCCTTCCTTCTCGTGATGTTGTCGGTGGTTGTCATCGACGCCGTGGCGCAACTCGTGTGGAAGCGCACTGCGGCTCCGCGCATGTATGTTGCCCTTAGCTTCCCCGGACTGGTGGGAGCGGCACTGCGTGTGATCGGGATCTTGATGGCCGGTGTAGCGAAGGGTATCCTGCTCGACGTCTTCGCGTACGGAGCTGTCCTGTACATGCTCGTCATGGGGGTCCTGGCGGTCCGGTTCTTCTATGAGAAGAGCACGGCAAGAGCACTGGCTCTCTACCTCCTGCCGACGGTGATCGGGGTTGGCGTCCTGGTGCTTCTCACTCTGACTGTTGGTGGAGCTGTCTGATGCCCCTGGACTTCAAGGGGGACCTCAATCCACACCAGCTGAAGGCTGTGGAGGAATGTACGGGTCCCTGTCTCGTGCTTGCGGGAGCCGGATCGGGCAAGACGCGCGTGATCACGTACAAGGTGGCGTACCTCATCGCCAAGCGTGGCATTGCCCCATCACATATCATGGCCGTCACGTTCACCAACAAGGCAGCGGGCGAGATGCGCTCTCGTGTCGACGTGCTCATTGGCACCGACCTGTCCCGCAAGGGACTCTGGATCGGCACGTTTCACTCGCTGTGCGGCCGCATCCTGAGAGAGCAGATCGAGAAACTTGGGCTGGGTTATACGAACCGGTTCGTCATCATCGACGAAGATGACCGCACGCGTCTCGTACGACAGGTCCTCAAGGAATTGAACATGGACCCGAAGACCTACGAGCCACAGAAGATCGTGTATCGTATTTCCGATGCGAAGTCGAATCTGGTTGGTCCCGAAGAGCTGTCCGACTATGGCTATAGCTACATCGAAAAGGCGACGGCCACCGTCTACAAGTTGTATCAGAAGCGTCTCCAGCAAGGCAATCTGCTCGATTTCGACGATCTCATCGCGCTGGTTATCCGACTGTTCGACGAATGCCCGGAGGTTGAGGAGCACTACAGCTCGAAGTTTGAGCATGTCCTGGTGGACGAGTACCAGGATGTGAACAAGATGCAGTACGAGCTGGTCAAGCGGCTGTCGAAGATGCACGGGAACGTCACTGTTGTTGGTGACGACGATCAGAGCATCTATGCGTTCCGTGGGGCGAACAGCAAACTCATTCTAGGGTTCGAGAAGGACTACCCGGGCGCCACGGTGATCAAGCTTGAGCAGAACTACCGGTCGACATAGTCCATCCTCGACGCGGCGAACTCCCTGGTTGCGCGCAACCGGACACGTTTTGCAAAGAAGCTGTGGACGAACAACGGAACAGGTACGCCCGTGCGTCTGTTCGAAGCTCTGACGCCGGAGGAAGAGGCCAGTTTCGTCGCCTCGAGTATCGACGTCCTGGTCCGGGGCGGTGCAGATCCTCGAGATATGGCAGTCATCTACAGGATGAACAGCCAGTCTCGTGCGATTGAGGAAGCGCTGCTCGCGTCAAACATCCCCTATCAGATTGTCGGCGGGTTGAAGTTCTATGAACGGCAGGAAGTGAAGGACGTTCTCGCGTATCTCCGGCTAGGGTTCAACCCCAGCGACAACCTTGCGTTCGAGCGGGCGGTGAGCCGGCCCTCCCGAGGGTTTGGCGACAAGAGCCTGTCTGAACTGAAGCAGCTGGCGGCCGAGCAGGGAACGTCGTGGTTCACGGCATTGCCGGAGTGGATAAGCAAGGCGAAGACCGGCAAGACCAGGGAAAAGCTGGAGGCATTTGTCGATCTGATCGTGCACATCGGTGCATCGAGCGAGTCGGCGATCGGCGCTGCCAACCTCGTGTTTGCCTCGTCTGGGCTGCTCGAACAGTACGAGGACGAAGGTGAGGAAACGGACTTTGCGCTGCAATCGAGACGGGAGAACCTCGGGGAGTTCATGCGCACGGTCGATGAGTTCGACCGGATGAGTGAGGACCACTCGCTGGGGGCCTACTTGTCGCAGGTGGCGCTTATACAGGATCAGGACAGCATGAAGTCGGGTATGGGAAGAGGCGTCCTGCTCATTACCGCACACTCAGCCAAAGGTCTCGAGTTTGGTGACGTGTTCGTCGTCGGTGCCGAGGAAGGGGTCTTCCCCCACCGCCGGGCATTGGACAGCAGCGCCGACATCGAAGAGGAGCGACGGCTGTTCTACGTGGCATGCACGCGTGCGCGCAAGGGACTCTCGATCACATACTGCACACAACGCACCAGCTACTATGGATCAGGATTCCAGGAGGCCTCGCGTTTCATCAAAGAGATGGAGCTGACCAGGGAGAAGGCTGCCGGAGTATCGTCTCACGAGCGGCCCGAGCTCATCGAGGGCGACACCGTCATGCACAACATCTTCGGTACCGGCAGAGTGCTGGAGGTGTTCTACGATGGCAACGACCAGTTCGTCGTCATCGATTTCAAGAAAGTCGGCATCAAGAAGCTTGCTGCGCAGTACGCACAGCTGAAGAAGATGTAGCGCACTCCGTGGACCGATCGGTGCCACACCACGCTGTTCTATTGAACCGTATCTGTATGATAGTAGAATGAACGTAGCACATCGCAGTCAATGGGTTTTTGCTTGTGGGAGGTGCTGATGATCGGTTTCTGGATAGCAATGGCAGTCGCGTGTGGAGTAGCGGACGCTTTTCTCCCTTACTACCTCCTGATCTGGTTCTCAGGCGGGGCCATCGCTGCGATCTTGTTTTCATGGGCCGGGTTCAACACGTCGGTGCAGTTCCTTGTGTTCTTCCTGGTATCGTTCGCGCTCATGGCACTCGTTGGGCGCTACATCAATTCGCGTTTGTTGAGGGGTGGTTCCAAGATGCGAACGAATACTGAAGAGATGATAGGCAAGACGGCCAGCGTCGTCATGGCTATCCCGGCCGGCGATGCAGGACGCGTGGCGCTCAAGGGCACGACGTGGAGAGCCATTCTCAATGACGAGGCGGCTGCGGCCGCCGTTGGTGACAAGGTTGTCGTCGTTTCGATCGAAGGCGTCACCTTGACCGTGAGAAAGGAATAGTAGGTACTCATGACATTCCCGTTCAATTGGTCCTTCATCTGGTGGTTTGTCGGCATTGCGGTCGTTGTGCTTTTTGCGTTGCGGTACATCCTGATTGTCCGCCAGAGCACTGCGG
Source organism: Caldisericota bacterium (assembly GCA_026390215.1). Classification (GTDB taxonomy): domain Bacteria; phylum Caldisericota; class Caldisericia; order Cryosericales; family Cryosericaceae; genus Cryosericum. Next base: position 15,427 of record JAPLGJ010000023.1, on the reverse strand, counting down.
TCATCGTTGAGCGCCTCGGGAAATTCAGTCGGGAGCTGAAGCCCGGCCTGCATTTCCTGATCCCCATCCTTGACAGCGTGAGAGCTGTTGTCGACTTGCGGGAGCAGGCGTGGGACTATCCACCCCAGGCTGTCATTACCAAGGACAACGTTCCCACGAGCATCGACATCGTGCTGTACTACTATCTCACGGATCCTGTGAAGTCCGTCTATGAGGTACGCAACCTGAATGAGGCCATCCTCAAGCTTACGATGACGTCCATTCGCAATATCTCGGGCAGCCTGAACCTCGATGAGCTTCTGGTCTCTCGCGAGAATGTCAACAATGAGCTGACCCAGATCGTCGACGTTGCCACGGACCCATGGGGTGTCAAGGTGACGCGTGCGGAAATCAAGTCGGTGAACCCGCCGGCCGAGATCCTTGAGGCCATGACGCGGCAGATGAAGGCGGAGCGTACCAAACGTGCCGTCATTCTTGAAGCCGAGGGACAGAAGGAAGCTGAGATCAACAAGGCAGAGGGAGAGAAGCGGGCTGCGATCCTTCGCGCTGAGGGCGATCGGGAGAAGAGAATCCTCAGTGCTGAGGGTGAGGCGCAGGCGTTGATCACTGTCGCCAATGCTCGCAAGCAAGCGACCATTGCCTATTTTCAGGGTATTCACGAGGGTGGCGCTTCCCAAGATGTTCTGGCGCTGAAGTATATGGAGACGCTTGAAGCCATGAGCGCAAACCCGGCCAACAAGGTGTTCCTGCCGTACGAGAGCAGCGCTCTCATGGGGAGCATCAGCACCATCAAGGAGCTCTTCCAGGGCTCTTCTCCGGTGGCTGCTCCGCCGGTTCCGACACCAAAGGGCAAGTAGCTCAAGCCAACTTCGTTGAGAAGCGCCGGTCTTCGTGGCCGGCGCTTCTGCATACAGCAGTATTGATCGAGAGTGGGATTGGACTCTTGGCTCGCCCTCGTTGTATTTTTTTTGCCTGTTGGTACATTGGAGGTGGTCGCGCGTGCGACAAATCCTGTAAGGAAAGGGGAGGCTAATACATGAGGAAAGCACTGTCACTTGTCTTGATAGCGGTATTACTGGTCTCGTTCTTTGGTGGATTGGCGGTCGTACCGTCAGCAAAGGCAGTTGCTCAGGAGGTAACGTACAATCTGGCGACCGAGCCCGCTGCGATCGATCCAGCCATTACAACTGGCATTCCGGAAGCAAATATCGAACTGCAGGTTTTCGACGGCCTGACGCGCATCGACAGCAAGAACATGCCGCAGCCAGCGATCGCAAAGAGCTGGACGATTTCCGCTGATCGGAAGACGTATCTGTTCACGCTTCGCGACGCGTACTGGACGAACGGGACACCCGTCACAGCGTATGATTTCGAGTACGCCTGGAAGCGTGCGCTCAGCCCGGAGATCGCTTCAGAATATGCGTACCAGCTCTACTACGTGTACGGGGGTGAAGCGTTCAACAAGTCCATCAAGGTCGGCAGCAAGTACTACGTGCAGGCTGTCGATGCTCAGGGCAACCCTCTGACGAAGAAAGAAGGGGACAAGGACGTCGCTGTGCCGGACCTGAAGAAGGAGATCGACCCCAGCAAGAACATCGGTGTCAAGGCGCTGAATGCCAAGACGCTCAAGGTCTATCTCCAGTTTCCCACCGCGTACTTCCTCAACTTGACGGCGTTCCCTACACTGATGCCGGTCTGCAAGGCCGTTGTCAGCAAGAATGACAAGTGGGCCGCCGACGTCAAGACGTACGTGACAAATGGACCGTTCAAGCTCATCGAATGGTCGCACAACGAGAAGATGGTCTTCGTCAAGAACCCGACGTACTGGGACAAGGACAAGGTCAAGCTCACCAAGATCACGTACTACATGGTCGAGGATGAGTCGACTGCGCTGGCGATGTTCCAGAGTGGTCAGCTGGACGCCTCGTCCAACGTGCCTATTACAGAGCTGCCCAAGCTGGTAGCCTCCGGCGAGGCACAGATCTTCCCGTACCTTGGGACATACTACTATCTAGTGAACGTCACCAAGAAGCCGTTCAACGATGTGCGCGTTCGCAAGGCTCTGCTCCTGGCGATCAACCGCGCTGGTATCACGAAGTCCATCACTCAGGGCGGAGAGGTTCCCGCGCTCGGCTATGTTCCCTATGGCATTGCAGATGCACTCCCTGGCAGTGATTTCCGGACGGCTGTCCAGGAGAAGTTCTATGTGGACAACGATATCGCAACAGCGAAAACGCTGCTTGCTCAGGCCGGCTATCCCAATGGCAAGGGGTTCCCTTCCTTCACGATACTCTACAACACCTCCAACCGGCACAAATCCATCGCTGAGGCGATTCAGCAGATGTGGAAGAAGAACCTTGGCATCACCTGCACCCTCAAGAACGAGGAGTGGGGCGTCTATATGGATGACCGGCAGCGCCTCAACTATAACGTTTCACGTGCGGGGTGGATTGGTGACTACATGGACCCCAACACGTTCCTGGACATGTGGGTGACAGGTGGTGGCAACAACGACACGGGCTGGAGCAACAAGGCCTACGATGCGCTCATCGCAAAGGCCAAGGCGACTGCCGACCCGAAGGCGCGCATGGCGGCACTGCATGCCGCGGAGAAGATCCTCATGACAGACATGCCCATCCTTCCCGTCTACTACTACACGAACCCGGTGCTCCTGAGTGGTAGCGTCAAGAATTTCTATCAGTCGACGCTGGGATTTGTCGACTGGAAGAACGCCTACATGGGGTAGCTGTCAACGACCCACTGACGCCGACACACAGGATCTAGACAGGAAGAGTAGCGGGGCGGCTCTGCTGCGATACTGGAGGGCCGCCCCCTTTCGTATCTTTGGAGGATCTATGCTGAAGTTTATTCTGCGACGTGTGCTGTCGATGATTCTTGTCGTCCTCATTGTCGCATCCGCCACTTTCTTCATGATGCGGTTGCTTCCATCCGGGCCCTTTGCCCGCGAGAAGAAGCTGCCGGCTGAGATCATCAAGAACCTCGAGGAACGATATCACCTGGACGACCCGCTCTGGAAACAGTATGTCGACTATATCAAGAATCTTCTGCAGGGGGACCTCGGTCCCAGCTTCAAGTACAGGAACCGTACGGTCAACAACATCATCAACGATGGATTTCCTGTGTCGGCCGCGTTGGGAGCGGTGGCAGTGTTGCTCGCCGTCGTCATCGGCATCCCGCTCGGAATCTGGGCTGCTCTCAGACAGAATGGCTGGCAGGACAACCTTGTGATGTTCGTCGCACTCCTGGGGGTGTCGGTTCCCAACTTCATCATGGCGGTCTTGCTCATGCTCATCTTTGCCCTGGGATTGCACGTCGTGCCTGCCGCCGGCTGGGGTACCTTCAAACAGATCATCCTTCCCGCCATCACACTGGCGGGGTACCCGATAGCATTCCTGGCACGTCTTGTGCGCTCGTCCATGCTCGAGGTCCTGCGCCAGGAGTACATCACGACGGCACGGGCAAAGGGACTCTCCGAGAGTCTTGTCATTTTCCGGCATGCACTGCGCAACATCCTCATCCCGGTCGTTACGGTGCTGGGGCCGCTTATCGCGGCAGTGTTCACGGGGAGTTTCGTCGTCGAGAAGATCTTTGCAATCCCGGGTCTGGGTCGCTACTACGTGACCAGCATCAATGACCGCGACTACACGACTATCCTGGGTGTGACCATCTTCTACAGCGCCCTGCTGGTATTCATGAACTTCCTGGTAGATCTAACGTATGCCTGGCTCGATCCGCGTATTCGCTACGTCGAAAGGAAGGTGTCCTGATGGCAGGACAGACTGGATGGCAGTTCAAGGATGGCGCTGGACCTGATGCAGGTTCATTCGCACCTGCCCCCAGGGACTCTGCGGAGCTGCAACAGGTTGCTGGACAGCCGACCACGTACTGGAGTGACGCGATCCGCCGGATTCGCCGCAACAAGCTGGCCGTCGTAGGGTTCTGGATCATCATCGCTCTGCTCGTCGTCGCCATCGTCGGACCGATGGTCTCGCCGTACAGCTACGAAGATCAGGACTTGGAGAACACGTTCCAGTCCCCAACGCTGCGGCATCCCTTTGGAACGGATCAGCTGGGACGCGACCAGTTGACGCGCGTCATGTACGGCTCACGCATCTCGCTTGCCGTGGGCATCGTGTGTGCGGCTCTCAACTTTCTCATCGGCGTGACCTATGGTGGGATCGCCGCCTATTTTGGCGGGCGCGTCGACGACATCATGATGCGTATCGTCGATATCCTGTACGGTATACCGACGCTGATCATCGTTATCCTCCTGACCGTGCTGTTCAAGGATAGGGGCGTTAACCCCTTAGTCAATGTGTTCATTGCCATCGGGCTCACTTACTGGCTGCCCATGGCGCGCATCGTCAGAGGCGAGATCCTATCGCTCAAGGAACGTGAGTTCGCGCTGGCGGCGAAGACCATCGGCGCCACGAACAACCGTATCCTCTTCAGGCATCTCATCCCCAATGCGATGGGTCCCATCATTGTCACAGTGACCCTGGAGATTCCATCTGCGATCTTTACCGAGGCTTTTCTCAGCTATATAGGGTTGGGTGTCAGCGCGCCGGTGGCCAGCTGGGGCGTTCTTGCCTCGGACGGTACCCAGGCTATCCGTTCATACCCCTACCTTGTGCTGTTTCCGGCACTCGCGATCAGCCTGACGATGTTTGCATTCAACTTCCTGGGCGACGGCCTGCGCGACGCGCTGGATCCACGCCTGAGGCAGTAGGGGGTGTGCAATGAATGAAAACAATGTTCTGATGCACATCCAAGGTCTTGCGACCAGTTTTCACACCTATGCGGGTGTTGTCCATGCGGTGGACGACATGACACTGACTGTTCCAAAGGATTCTGTCGTCGGCATAGTGGGCGAGTCGGGCTCCGGCAAGTCCGTGACGATGATGTCTGTCATGCGCCTCATCCCGAGCCCTCCCGGCCGGATCGAGGGTGGGCACGTGTGGTTTGATGGTGAAGCGCTGGGAATGTCGGACCGGTTGGAGAAGGACGGCCCCGACAAGGGGATGGTTGACCTGCTGAGTCTTCCTGCCGAGGAAATGATGAAAGTGCGAGGCCGTCATATCGGCATGATCTTCCAGGACCCGATGGTTTCCCTTAACCCGGTCCTGACCATTGGCCTGCAAATGACGGAGTCCATGGTGGTGCATGGTCTTGCCACGAAGGAGGAGTCCTGGAAGAGGGCCGTCGACATGCTCGCCCTGGTGGGCATTCCCAATCCCGAAGAACGCATGCGTGACTATCCCCACCAATACTCAGGCGGTATGCGGCAACGCGTCATGATTGGCATGGCGCTTTCGTGCAGTCCGGAGCTGGTCATCGCCGACGAGCCGACAACATCTCTGGACGTTACAGTTCAGGCGCAGATCCTGGAACTCATGAAGGAGTTGAAGGCGAAATTCAAATCCAGCATCGTCATCATCAGTCATGACCTTTCCATCGTAGCCGGCATGGCCGACAAGGTGGTCGTCATGTATGCAGGACGAATGCTTGAAGAGGCTGACGCTTGCGATCTGTATGAGAAGCCCGGACATCCCTACACCATGGGACTGATGAAATCCGTCCCGCGTCTCGACGCCGAAAGAACCGCCGCTCGTCAGAGTTGGAGAAGGGCACCGTGCGCGGTGTTTTCTCCACCATCCGACTGCGCCGGCAGTTCCTGGATTTGTGAAGGTGGAATAGCGATGGATACCATACTCAAGGTCGAGCATCTCAAGAAGTATTTTGCGGTCAATGTCGGCGGACCATTTGCGCGACACAGAGCCAGTCTGAAGGCTGTCGACGATGTCTCGTTTGACGTTGGTCGAGGCGAAACGGTAGGACTGGTAGGTGAGACGGGTTGCGGCAAGACGACTGTCGGCAGAACCATCGTCGGTCTGTATGCGCCGACCGCCGGCTCGATTACCTACTGTGACGAGAATCTGTGTGCCCTGACGCACGAAGCTATGCGCAAGGTTCGCAGCAAACTGCAGATGATCTTTCAGGACCCCTATGCTTCGCTTAATCCACGGATGACCGTAGGAAATATCATCGAAGAACCGATGGACATCTTCAGGATCGGAACCATGGCCGAGCGCCGGGAGCGCGTTCAGGAACTGTTGCACACGGTTGGACTCAATCCGGAGCACGCCAATCGGTTCCCGCACGAGTTTTCTGGGGGACAGCGTCAGCGCATCGGCATAGCTCGAGCACTGGCCATGAGTCCAGACTTCATCATTGCGGACGAACCGATCTCGGCCCTTGATGTCAGTATTCAGGCCCAGATTGTGAACATGCTTGAAGATCTGCAGCAGAACCTGGGGCTGACATATCTGTTCATCGCCCATGATCTCGCGATGGTCAAGCATATCAGTGATCGTGTAGTTGTGCTGTATCTGGGCAAGATTGTCGAGGTGGATGAAAGCAAGGATATTTACAGGCATCCGTTGCATCCGTATACGAAGGCTCTGCTGTCAGCGGTGCCCATTCCCGATCCGCGCGTGGAAATGCAGCGCCAGCGTATTGTGCTCAAAGGAGACCTTCCCAGTCCCATCAATCCACCGAGCGGGTGTCACTTCCGGACGCGCTGCCCCATCGCACAACCGATATGTTCCCAGCAGGAGCCTGAGCTGCGCGATATGGGGTCTGGTCACGTGGTCGCCTGTCACTTCGTGGATTAGCGGGCTTTCTGTCACGTCTCATGGGGCCGGCCGAAGGGTCGGCCCCTGTCTGTTCTGGATCAAGCGAGAGCCCGATGCGATTGGCAAACCCGGGAATCTGCGTATAACTCAAGAGAAGTGGTTTCTGACGACCCGCAAGCCACCTGTGCAGGTTGTTGACAGCAATCATGGAATGTGGGAGGAATAATGGAAGAATTCGAGAAGACCCTGAGCTGGCAGCAGGCAGCCATCGAGGCCGAGCGTTGTCTCTACTGCTACGATGCGCCATGCCAGGCAAAGTGCCCGGCGCACGTTCCCGTGCCCGAGTTCATCCAATCGATTCGCAGCGGGAACCTGCACGGTGCGCGGACCCTTCTGCAGGATGCTCACCCGTTCATCGAGACGTGTGGCCGCATTTGTCCCGAAGAGGCGTTTTGCCAGTCTGTGTGCACGCGGTCGAAGATTGACGCTCCTCTGCGCATTCGGGAACTGCATCGTTTTGTGACGGACTCGAGCGACCCATCCGATCGCATGGAACTGCCTGAAGCCACTCTGGGCCGGGTTGCGATCATTGGGGCTGGTCCTGCGGGACTTTCCTGCGCCAGAGAACTCAGAGTCAGGGGATTCCTGTGCGACGTGTTCGAGGCTCGGCAGGTAGGTGGCGTTCCCAGTCAGGAAGTGTCCACGCATCGGTATCCGCTCGAAGTTGAAGAACGGGAGATCCGCTTTCTGACCTCCGCATTCGTCGCAAATGTCCGTCCGGAACGGGTGACAGACGTGAAACCTTTGGTTGCCGAGTACGCGGCTGTCTTTGTCGCAACGGGACTGCCCTCAGAGACTGATATGAGTATCGAAGGCACTCAGTTGGCCGGTGTTCATCACGCCCGTGAGCTCCTGCGCGCGATGAAATCCGGCGCGATCAGCGGTGCAGGAAACCGCGTAGGGGTCATCGGCGGCGGGAATGTCGCAATCGAAGTAGCATCCATGCTCCGTGAAGAGGATCCGACACGGGACGTCATGGTGGTCTACCGTCGCGGCATCAAGGAGCTGAAGGCGTTCAAGAAGGAGATCCAAGAAGCCACTGAGATTGGCGTGACCTATCAGTTCCTGGCGATCCCCGACAAGGTTGTCGGCAGCCGTCATGTTGAGGGTCTGCAAGTCACTCAGACTCATCTGTGCGGAGAGGACGAGTCTGGCCGTTGCAGGTTTGAGCCACTACCAGGATCGAGCTTCATCATACCACTCGACACGGTAGTCGTGGCTATCGGGCAGCGCGTCGACGAGGACGTGTTCCCTGGCCTCGCTCGCAGCGACTCAGGACTCATCAGCGCAGGGGAAAACATGCAGACCAGCATGCCGGGCGTCTATGCTGGCGGCGACGCAGTTCATGGTGCACAGACTGTCGTAGAGGCCGTGCGTGACGGCAAGAAAGCCGCGGAGCAGATTGCCTCGTTTGTGGCAGGAGGTGAGTGATGTACCGAGAACATGACCTTTCGTATGATTTTCTGGGCATACACCTTGAGAACCCCTTCATTCTGTCTGCGGCTCCACCCACGGACGAGCTGGATATCGCCATCGACGGACTGACGGCAGGATGGGCCGGAGTTGTCCTCAAGACGACATCTGTGAAGAGCAATCCCGTGAACCTGAAACACCCGATGATGTCGTCGTTTGGCACGGCTGCGCACAAACTGTGGGGATTGGGCAACATCGACCTCATTTCGCAATACCACATCGGCGAAATCTGTGAGCGAATCACGGCACTCAAGCACATGTTTCCTACCAAGATGATCGCTGCCTCCATCATGGGGTCAAAGAAGGAAGACTGGCAGTCTCTGGTATGGCAGCTCAAGAAGGCCGGCGTCGACCTCATCGAGTGCAGTTTCAGCTGTCCGCAGGGCAGCATGGGTGAGGCTCCCGGCCGCATGCTTGCTCAGAGCGTTGAGGCGACAGAGAAGGTTGCGCGCTGGGTCAAGGAAGCTGCCGGAGAGACCCCCGTTCTCATCAAGATCACGCCTCAGGTCACAGACATCGTCGAGATCGCAAGGGCACTGAAGCGGGCCGGCGTCGACGGCGTCACGGCAAGCAACTCGGTGCCCGCACTGATCGGGGTCGACGTCGAGACCCTTGAACCACGCCCTTCTCTCTTTGGCGAGGGTGCATACTCAGGGATGACGGGCATGGCCATCAAGCCCCTCACGCTCCGTACCATTGCAGAGATTGCCCGCCACGTAGACATCACCATCAGTGGCAACGGCGGGGCATATACCTGGAGCGACGCGGCGGAGCTGATGGCTGTCGGGGCTTCCAACGTGCAGTTTTGTACGCTCCCGATGCACTATGGGTTTGGCACGATACGAGATCTCAAGAGCGGTCTTGCGGACTTTCTGGACCGCAAGAGCTATGCATCGCCTCTGGACATTGTCGGCAAGGCGCTGGGGAGCATCAAGGGACAGGAAGAGCTGGTCACGCCTCACTCTCATTCGGACATCGACGTCGAAGCGTGCATCGGTTGTGGCAACTGTTTCCGAGCCTGCAGCGATGGAGCTCATAGAGCGATTCTGTGGGATGCCGAGAAGAGGAAGCCTTCCGTGGACGACGAGAAGTGCCCTGGGTGCGGCCAGTGCATGCAGGTTTGCCCGGTGAACGCGATCCGGATGAAGGAGGAACTGGACGGCAAGGTCCACTACTTCGAATTCAAGGGAACTCACTAGGACTGATTCGAGCCTCTCCGTCCCCTGCGGCAAGCGCCACGGGGGACACTCCCATGTGCGGCTGGTTGAGTGCTTTCGTGAACACCGTATACTTACAAAGAGTATTTGCCACGTTCATTTGCCAGCGGAAATCTTGAGGAGGTAGTATGAGCAATGATGAACGGTTCTCGACCTTGCGGTCGAAAAGAGAGCAGATCATCGCAGGTGGAGGCCCCATTCGTGTCAAGAAACAGCACGAAGCCGGCAAGCTGACTGCACGCGAGCGCATCGAGCTCCTGCTGGACGCAGGCTCATTCCAGGAAGAGAACGTGTTCGTGAGCCACCGGAATACCGGGTTCGGACTGGACAAGCAGGAGTTGCCCGGCGATGGTGTGGTCACTGGTCATGGATACGTCGATGGTCGCCTCGTCTTCGTCTACTCTCAGGATTTCACCGTCGCTGGGGGCTCCCTCGGCGAGATGCACGCGGCCAAGATTGCTCATGTTCAGGACCTTGCTCTGAAATTTGGAGCTCCCATTGTCAGCATCAGTGACTCCGGTGGAGCTCGGATCCAGGAGGGAATTGACTCACTGAAGGGCTACGCCAGCATCTTCTACCGAAACACGATCAGCTCGGGAGTCATTCCCCAGATTTCCATGATCGCGGGCCCCTGTGCCGGTGGCGCAGTGTACTCACCGGGTATCATGGATTTTGTTGTCATGACTGACCAGGCTCGCATGTTCATCACCGGTCCCAAGGTCATCCAGAGCGTCACGGGCGAAGAAGTCACAGACGAGGAGCTTGGGGGTTTGACCGTGCACGCGGAGAAGAGTGGCAACGTTCACCTGGCGGCAGCCAATGATCAGGAAGCCATTCAGCAGATCCGCGAGCTCCTGTCCTATCTGCCCGCGAACAACAGCGAAGACGCTCCCGTGGCACAGAGCGACGACCCCGTCGACCGAAGCACTGCCGAAATCGGTGACATCATCCCAGTGGAAGCGAACAAGCCGTACGACGTGCGCAAGGTCATAGGGAGTCTGGCAGACCAGGGCAAGTTCTTCGAGATAGCTGAGGGTTTCGCAAAGTCGATCTGTGTAGGCTTCGCGCACATGGGCGGGCAAGTCGTGGGAGTGGTCGCCAATCAGTCCAGGTCGATGGCAGGAGTCTTGAACATCGATAGTTCGGATAAGGCAGCCCGTTTCGTCCGGTTCTGCGATGCATTCAACATTCCCCTGCTTACCCTGGTGGATGTCGGCGGATACCTTCCGGGCGTCGATCAGGAGTACGGGGGTATCATCCGGCACGGAGCCAAGCTACTCTACGCCTTCTCGGAGTGCACCGTGCCCAAGGTGACGGTGATCCTGCGTAAGGCATATGGTGGAGCGTACATTGCGATGTCATGCCGGGACCTCGGCGCAGATTTCGTGTTTGCCCTTCCCTCTGCCGAGATCGCCGTTATGGGCGCAGATGGTGCTGCCCAGATCATCTTCTCGAAGGAGATCCGCGAGGCGGCAGATGCGGACGCTACTCGTCAAGAGCTTATTGCCGACTACAAGGACAAGCTCTACAACCCCTATGTGGCGGGAGAGCGCGGTCTCGTCGACGACATTCTGGAACCGTCCCAACTGAGAAGCCGCGTCATCCGATCGTTCAGAGCTGCGGCGAACAAGCGCGAGGAACGACCGACGCGCAAGCACGGGAACATCCCGCTGTAGGAAGGGCCATGATGATTCGCATGGACGTGCATGGGCAGGACGTGACCGATGAGGAGCTGGCTGTCGTTGCAGGGGCAGCGTTGGCTGCGGCCGAAGAAAACGAAAGCACTGCCTTCCTGGCCGATTTATCCACTCTTGACGACGCCTCTGCAGCGGCAGTCATGGCCGCGATGGCCGCTGCCGGAGCGTCGTTCCAGCAGTCAGAACCGCCGTTGTCCCCTGTTGACGCGGCATGGAGACGACCACCGCATGAACAATCAGTCAGGCCGCGCTGGCGCTGACGGGAGGATAGATAATGAAAAAGTACAGGATTACCGTTAACGGCAAGACATTTGATGTCGACGTGGAAGAGGTAGGTGCACAGAAATCGGGACATTCGCCAGTGTCAGCCCCGGTGGCCGCCGCTCCGGCTCCTGCGTCTGTTCCTGCACCAAGAGCAGAAGCTGCTCAAACACCTGCACCGAGTCCAGTGGCCCCAAGGCCTGCTGTGCCGGCAGGTGGCGCTACGACCATGAAGTCACCCCTGCCTGGCAAGGTCCTGAAGGTCATGGCGACGCCTGGAAGCTCCTGGAAGAAGGGTGATACCCTCCTGGTCATTGAGGCCATGAAGATGGAGAACGAGATTCTCGCTCCGCGCGACTGCACCATCGAGGATGTGGCCGTCGAGGCCAACCAGACCGTCAAGACTGGGGATCTCCTGCTCAAGCTTGCCTGAGAGGCAGTAGCGTTGCCAGGTGGGACACTCCTCGGGGGCATCAGTACACGAGGAGTGTCTTGCATTGTTGGAGAAGTTGTCCAGTCTTGTACAATGACTACAGGAAGCACACTTCGAGGAAGAGCGAGGTAGCGCATGTCAGAGTTGCTGCGTGGCATTATCGGTATGTCAGACTGGCGGGTATGGGCAATGTTCGGCGTCGGTCTGGCGCTCATTTGGCTCGCAGTGAAGAAGGAGTACGAGCCGAATCTCCTTCTGCCCATGGGCTTTGGTTGCTTGCTGGCCAACATCCCGTTTTCGTCGGCGGTCGGTGGGGGCTTCCTGGACGTCTTGTTCAAGGGTGGTATCACGAATGAGCTCTTCCCTATCCTCATCTTCATCGGCGTGGGAGCCATGATCGATTTCGGTCCACTCCTGCAGGACCCCGAGATGTTGTTCTTTGGGGCGGCGGCGCAATTCGGAATCTTCTTTACCATGATGCTGGCTCTGCTGGTCGGACGGATCCCCGGCATCATGGGTATTCCAGGTCTCAGAGAGGCTGCTGCAATCGGAATCATCGGGGCAGCCGATGGACCGACGTCGATCTATGTCGCTACGCGGTTTGCCCCGGCCTTGCTGGCCCCGATCACCGTGGCCGCCTATTCGTACATGTCGCTTGTCCCAATCATTCAACCGCCTGTCATTCGGGCGCTCACGACCCGCGAAGAGCGCATGATTCGCATGGAGAACCCTGAACGCGAGGTCTCAAAGACGGTGAAAGTCATCTTTCCCATTGCTGTCACGCTCATCGCCGGCATCATAGCGCCCATGTCCGTGGCGCTGATCGGCAGCCTCATGTTTGGCAACCTGCTGCGCGAGTCCGGGGTAACGGAGCGTCTCTCCAAGGCTGCTCAGAACGAGCTTACCAGTCTGGTGACGATTCTGCTTGGCATCACGATAGGGTCCTCTATGGGAGGGAGGCAATTCCTGAATCCGACGACGCTTCTCATCATCGCGATGGGTCTCATTGCCTTTGTGTTCGACACCGCGGGTGGAGTCCTCTTCGCGAAGTTGATCAACCTGTTCCGGAAGCGAAAGATCAACCCGATGATCGGCGCTTGCGGCATATCTGCGTTCCCGATGTCTGCCCGCGTCATCCAGAAGATGGCTCAGCAGGAGGATGGCAGCAACTTCATCATCATGCATGCTGTTGGTGCCAATGTTGCAGGGCAGATCGCCTCCATCATCGCAGGTGGCCTGATCCTGGCCCTGGTGCGGTAGGAGTTGGCCGTGGATCCTGTTGTTGCCGAAGGTCTCCGCATCAGCGGACTGAGCTATGTCCTCATCTTTGTCGTGCTGGGGATCTTCTACGGTCTCATCAAGCTTCTGTTGAGGATCTTCCCTCGAAGGGACGATTCGGCGTAACCGGTAGCACGAGTTTCCGCCCGTAATGGACTCGTGAAGGAGGCTGGAGTGAAGAAGCTTCGGATGATTCTTGCCTTGACCATGGCAGTGACGATGACAGTGTCCGGTTGTGGTCCGCGCAGCGTCGTACGACCCACGATCGTTGCGGGAACGATCAAGCCGGTAGCCCTGATCGCTCAGGCTATCGCTGGCAGCGCGCTGCAGGTTCAGGTTCTTGCCGGAGACGACGGAGCACCTCTCCAGAATGCGCAGGAACTTGCCTCCGCGAGTGCTGTCGTTTTTCAGACGGGAACCTCTATCGATAGATGGTCCAGTGAGATGGCCCAGGGAAGCGTGCGCTTGGTCAGCCTCTCTGCCGCCTTGGACAATGGCACGTCGGGAGGCTCGTGGTTGTCTTTTCGGGATTCCGCAGACATGGCTCGCCTGATACGCGATACGCTGGATGCCCTGTATCCAGAGTTGAAGGAGCAGTTCGACTCGCGATATGCAGTGTTCATGGACCAGTGCAGCCAAGCGGATGGTCGACTGAAACGACTGGTCTGGAATGCTGGTACCAGGGCATTCCTCGCGGGGGACACAACGTGGTCAAGCGCAGCCGGGGACTTCGGGCTGCGGGTTGTGGTTCAATCGGGCCTGACGGGTCTTGACCTCTTGGGAGCAGACGCGGTCTTGAGAGTTGCCGAGTGGGGGTCCGGAGAGAAGACCCAGGTCGTCGTCGTGAATGTCACTCCGGGAGGTAGTACCGGAGTCAGCCGGCAATCAAACGGCATCGTTGTCTGCAGTCTGGACGCCCTCGGCACAACGGCCAAAGGTGCATTCGTGCCTTGGCTCGAAGATCAGCTGACACTCCTTGGGTCGGCGATCGGGAAGTAAGCACGCGCAGGGAGAAGACGAGAGCAGGACACCTCCCGAAGAGGCTGGCAGTACTGTTCTGGACTGTGACGGTTTTTCCATGTTCCTTTTGCTTTTTGCCCCAACGCATTCTATACTGTTGACCTGGGAAGGGCTGGAGGTCATCGTTTGACACAATGCGCTTCTGGTCGGGTCGTTCCTGCATGGTCGCCTTCAGGAAAGGCTCTGTACGTCTCACAGGGCATTCTGGCTGAACGTATGCCATGGAACCACGAATCTGCAGTCGAGGTCTGGAAAGAGGAGGAAACATGAAGGAAGTCTACGAAGTCAGAATGCATGGCAGAGCGGGCCAGGGAGCCAAGTCGGGGTCACAGTTGCTGGCCGAGGCAGCGTTCAGTGAGGGCAAGTACATACAGTCTTTCCCCGAATATGGATCTGAGCGTCGTGGGGCTCCGACGGTCTCGTACACGAAGATCGCCGAAAAGGTGTTGAGGAGCCATGAGCCGATTGTTACGCCCGACGTGGTCATGGTGCTCGATTTTGGCATCATGCGCTCCATCGCGGTGGCATCGGGGTTGCCTGACGCCGGTATCCTCATCGTCAACACCAAAGTCTGTTCTGCGGAGATCAAGAAGTTGGCGCAGTTCAACGGCACCTTGTACGGTGTCGACGCTACTGGCATCTCACTGGAATTACTGGGTATGGATACACCGAATGTGCCGATGCTCGGGGCTCTCGTGAAGTTGACTGGCATCGTCAAGATGGAGTCGCTGGAGAATGTCTTGCGCGAGCACTTCCTGCCAAAGATAGGCGAAGAGAAGGTACAGAAGAATATCAGCATGCTCCGAAGGGGCTATGAGGAGGTGTTCAAATGAGCGAGAGAAAGGCATGGCAGGAACTTGAACTTGGCCTGGCACTGCCGGCCGCTACATCACTTGGCTACAAGACCGGTGGCTGGCGTGTTCTGCGCCCTGTCTGGAACGCTTCCGAGTGTACTCATTGCATGATTTGTGTGGGCTACTGTCCCGATATGGCTATTCCCGTCAGACAGACGGATGAGGGTGTGCCTGGCAAAGGTGGGCGGGTCTTCAAGGGAGTGGTGCGCCTGGAGAGCAACCTTGATTACTGCAAGGGATGTGGTATCTGCGCCCATGAGTGTCCGACCAAGTGCATCGGCATGATTCGCGAAGAAGAGGCGGAGCAAGCCGCCTGCAAGCTGTAGGGAGGAGATAACATGGGAGTGAAGAAAGCGATTACGGGAGCACAGGCAGCTGCTGAAGCGATGCGCCAGATCAACCCTGACGTCGTCGTCGCCTACCCGATTACGCCTCAGACGCCGATCGTGGAGCAGTTTGCAGAGTACGTCGCGGATGG
>JAPLGJ010000122.1 GCA_026390215.1 Caldisericota bacterium | reverse complement strand
GAACTGGAGCGCCGTGTCTATGCTCAGCTCGTCGAGCACTACCCCGACCGAACCATCGTCGCGGTGGCGCACAGGCTGACGACTGTCCAGGATGCGGACCTGATCTACGTCTTTGACGACGGCCGTGTCGTCGAGCAGGGAACCCATGCCGGCCTGCTGGCTGCCGGAGGACGCTATGCCCTGCTGTGGAACCTGCAGCAGGCACAGGAAAGCGACCATGAGTAGCTGGAAGACCCTGAGAAGGCTGCTGTCCTGCACAGGAGATGCTGCTCCCCAGTACGCGGCGGGCATTGCAGGCCTCGGCTTCATCAACTACGCACTGAACGCCATGTTCGCCATCTCTCTGTCCATGTTCACAGGGGCGCTGATGAACGGAAGCCGTCCGATATTGAACCGGTCAGTCATCCTCTTCGTTGTCATCGGACTTGCCGGAGCATTGGGAGTCCTGTTCGCCGGAAGAGCGCTGGTCGTCGGCGCCATACGTTCCGAACGCCACGTACGGAGTGCTGCGTTCGCGGCCGTCAACCGCCTTCCCCTGACCGAGCTCGAACGCCTGGGCTCCGGAGAGGTACTGTCACGGCTGACCAACGATACGGCGGTCGTCGGCAAGATGTACCACCAGACGCTCCAGGACGTTGCAAACACGCTGTTTGCAGGTGTCGGGTCCGTCATCACCGTCCTGGCCATCGACTGGCGTGCCGGACTTGTCATCGTCGGCCTCTCGTCACTGATGCTGCTGTTCACGTTCCCACTCCTTGCACCCCTCAGGCGCCAGAGCAACGCCGTCCAGGAGACGAAAGCCGCGTTTCTTGGCGACGTTGGCCAGATGGCACGTGGCTCAGCCATCGTCCGCTCATACAACCTGGCAGCCTGGATCACCGACCGCATCCGTCAGCGCAGCAACAATCGCCTGCGGGCCGGGCTCGCCGCCGAGACGACACAGGCTGTCCGTGCCACCGTCGACGTGCTCGCAGACACGACCCTCATCGGGCTGATGGCGTATGGCGCGTACAGAAGCGCTCTGGACCCGTCCTTTGTGCCCAGGCTCGTCGCTCTCGTCCAGATGTCCAATGGTGTCACCAGCCTGTTCGGTCAGCTGTCGAGGATTCTCGCCGACCTCCAGGTAAGCCTGACGGCGGGGATACGTGTGCTCGAGCTCATGGACCTCCCCGCGGAACCCGACCACCTCACTTATTCTGCCTCAGAGCCCGCGTCTGTGCGCTGCGGCCTGAGCGTCAGCGGCCTGGACTTCACGTACTCCGGCTCCGACGATCCAGTTGTCAGCGACGTCGGCTTCACTGTTCGGAAGGGCTCGACGGTGGCGTTCGTCGGACCATCCGGGGGCGGGAAGACGACCCTGTTCAAGCTCCTGCTTGGGCTCTACGCACCTACGCATGGCATGATCACCGTCGAGAGTGGCTCCATCTACGACCAGGTTCTCACCGAGTGGCGCAGGAACTTCGCCTACGTTCCACAGAATGCCTTTGTCTTCAGTGACACGGTCTACAGAAACATCGTCGGCGGCATGCCGGACCCCGGCCAGCAGGAGGTCGAGAGGGCAGCCCTGGCTGCCAACGCCCGCGACTTCATCATGCAGCTGCCGGATGGGTACCAGACCGTGCTCGAGGAGTCGGGCCGGAACCTCAGCGGCGGCGAGAAGCAGCGCATCGCGATCGCGCGAGCGGTCCTCCAGAATGCGCCCGTGCTGCTGCTCGACGAAGCGACGTCGGCCCTCGATACCGAAAGCGAACAACAGGTTCAGGAGGCCGTCGAGCGGCTCATGAAAGGCCGGACCACGCTGGTGATCGCCCATCGCCTGTCGACGATCCAGCGGGCGGACACCATCTACTACCTGGAAGACGGTCGTCTGATCGAGCAGGGGACTCACGAGGAACTTATGGGCAATCCAGACGGGAAATACCGCACCCTGGTCGAGGCGGGTCTCCGACCACAGGCCGTCCAGGAGCAGGTGAGTCAGGGCTGAAGACCGCCGGCCTGTGCCCTCCCGCGGGGCGCCGGAATCAGCTTGCCGCGGTCACCACACTGCGAGCCGCCAGTTTCTTTCCCCCCCAGTCTTACGAGCGTTCCTCAACAAACCCGAGCTCAGTCGTCCTCAGGCCGCAGTCTGCAAGACTGCCGTGAACGGCCACAAGTGCGCACGTGGCAGGGCCGGCTGACTTGTCCAGGTCGACGGGCGCCGGTTCGTGCAGCACGATCCTCACTCCTGACTCGCTTTCGAGCACCTCGAGTTCATGCCGGACGCCACGGGAGCCACACGGAATGACGTCTGTCACGGCATCCTGTCCGATCAGGGATCGGACAACTGAGGGTCTCAGGAGCTCTCCGGAATGCTCAAGAACCTCGGATCCGACCCATGGCAGGCCAACAAGGACGAGACGGTCACCCGGTGCCGTGTGCCGCCATCGCAGAGAGTCTGCTGTGCCCACGACAGCGATGCCCAGCCCAGTCATGCTCGTCGGCATGTTTTGCTCTGAACTCCCACTGACAGGGAGGTCTGGATACCCGCTTTCCACAAGCTCTGCCCTGATGCCGTCCAGAACCCTTCTCCCCGTCGGCTCCCACTCATTGCAGACCAGCGACAGTACGAACAGAGGTGTAGCGCCGACCGCAGCAAGCTCGTTCAGACAGACTCGAAGAGTGTAGGCGCCACAGATCTCTTCAGAAGCAGCAACCACGTCCGCAGGCTTTGAGCCGATTGCTCCGAGAGCATCGCATGCTGTCACCAGAAGACGGCCCCCCTGACGGATGATGCTGATGTCTCTGGCCGTCTGGACGCAGAGTGGACCTATGGCAGCT
>JAPLGJ010000225.1 GCA_026390215.1 Caldisericota bacterium | reverse complement strand
TATGAAGAGACAAGCGGTGTCGGGCCGGGCGAACCTGTTGTCCAGACAGGGAGTCTTCTTACTGTCGAACTCGGGCCGGGTCTCATCACTTCGATTTATGACGGAATCCAGCGGCCGCTGGACGCAATCCGTGCGCAGTACGGCGACTTCATTCCTCGTGGTGTGGCTCTTCCAGCACTGCCTCGCGACCGAAAGTGGCACTTTGTCCCATGCGTGAAAACAGGTGACGTCGTCGTCGAAGGGGACATTATCGGATCGGTTCAGGAGACCAGGGCTGTCTTGCACCAGATCATGGTTCCCAGGAGTCTGGCGGGTCGGATCGTTTCGATAGCAGAGAACGATTTCACTGTCGAGGAAGCCGTCGCAGTACTGCAAACCGAATTGGGCGAAGAGCGACCCATGACCATGATCCAGCGGTGGCCAGTCCGTAATGGCAGGCCCTATACGCGGCGCATGGCTCCAGACGCTCCGCTGGTGACCGGGCAGCGCGTCATTGACAGTCTGTTCCCTGTTGCCAAAGGAGGGACTGCTTGTGTCCCTGGACCTTTCGGCAGCGGCAAGACCGTTATTCAGCATCAGCTGGCAAAGTGGGCGAATGCCGACATCATTGTCTATGTTGGCTGTGGTGAGCGTGGGAACGAGATGACAGACGTGTTGCAGGAATTTCCACAGCTCAAGGACCCGAAGACCGGCGAGGTTCTGATGAACCGCACAGTCCTTATCGCCAACACATCCAACATGCCGGTCGCAGCGCGCGAGGCTTCGGTTTTTACTGGCATCACGATTGCAGAGTACTTCCGCGACATGGGCTTCAGCGTCGCTCTGATGGCAGACTCCACGTCGCGGTGGGCAGAAGCCATGCGCGAGATTTCGGGACGGCTGGAAGAAATGCCCGGTGAAGAGGGCTATCCGGCGTACCTTGCATCAAGGGTGGCAGCGTTCTATGAACGTGCCGGGAGATCCATGAGCCTTGGCAGCCAACCCAGAGAAGGCAGTCTGAGTGTCATCGGGGCCGTGTCTCCTCCTGGTGGCGATTTGTCCGAACCTGTGGTTCAGGCTACCCTCAGGGCAGTCAAGGTCTTCTGGGCGCTCGACTCTCGTCTTGCATACGCACGGCATTTCCCGGCGATCGACTGGCTTCAGTCCTACTCGCTCTACAGTAACCTCCTCGAGCGCTTCTACGACAAGGAACTCGGCGAGCGCTGGAGCCATGACATCCACGAGGCTCGAGCTCTGCTTCAGAAGGAAGCGGAGCTGCAGGAACTGGTTCGTCTCGTTGGTGTCGACGCGCTATCCGTCCCGGACCGCCTGGTCCTGGAATCGGCGAAGTCCATACGCGAGGACTTCCTGCAGCAAGGAGCTTTCACTGAGGGCGACAGCTACACGTCTCTCCGCAAGCAATTGCGAATGCTTGACGTCATCATGTTGTGGAGCCATCTGGCGGGCACGGCTGCATCGGGGGGCGTGCCGCTTGGCGCTGTGCTCGCGATGCCGGTCAGAATCGACATCGCTCGCTCAAAGAACATTCCCGAGGCGAACCTTGCTGCCTTCGACTCGCTTGAGAACTCGATAGGGAAGGGTTTTGAGGCTCTGTCAGAGATGGACACGACTGCACGGGAG
>JAPLGJ010000171.1 GCA_026390215.1 Caldisericota bacterium | reverse complement strand
ACGGTCGTCGATGCCACGAACGTCCAGGCGAAAGCGCGCCGGCCACTACTGGAGCTCGCAGCCCGCTATCACCGTCCATGCATGGCTATCCTGTTCGAGCTTCCGCCACAAGTGTGCAAGGAGCGCAACCGGCAGCGGCAGGACCGCGTCGTAGGCGATTTCGTCGTGGACCGCCAGTGCGCTCAGGCGCCCGTCAGCGAGAGTGTGTTGAGCCATGAGGGATTCGACCCTGTCATCATCCTGCATTCCGCGGAAGAGGCAGACAGCTTTGCAGCACCCGCTCATCCCTCGGCGCTCGTGCGGCACGACAGAGCCGGCTCCTTTGACATCATCGGCGACCTACACGGGTGCTGTGATGAACTCCTCTCACTGCTCAGGATTATGGGCTACAAGGTCGAGAACCCGGGATCCCTGATTCCCCGCATCACGGCGCCGGAGGGCAGGACTGCGGTCTTCGTCGGCGACTTCGTGGACCGCGGGCCCGACAACGTGCGCACCCTCCTCATCGTCATGGCAATGGTCCGTTCCGGTGCTGCCCTGGCGGTACCCGGCAATCACGACGACAAGCTGCTCAGGGCATTGCAGGGAGCCCCGGTCAAGATCAGCAATGGGCTCGACCATACACTGCAGGAGCTGAACGCGGCGGGTGAGGAGATGCAGGCGCTCGTCCGGGACTTCCTGAGCGGACTTCCGTCACACCTTGTCCTGGATGGAGGCAGCCTGGTGGTGGCGCATGCGGGCCTGCCGCAGGATCTCCACGGCGTCGACTCGCCACGGGCGCGCGACGTCGCCCTGTTTGGCACGCCGACCGGCCAGCGGGACGAGTACGGGATCAAGATTCTCGCTGACTGGGCCCATGCCTACGAGGGTGATGCCCTGGTCGTCTGGGGACACCTGCCAGTCGCCGAAGCGGTATGGGTCGGGAACGCCATCGACATCGACACCGGCTGCGTTCACGGAGGCAGCCTGACCGCACTGCGCTATCCCGAACGCGAGCTGGTCAGCATCCCCGCCGCGCGCGTCTACTCCGCGCCCCTCAAGCCTCTGTAACAGATATGGAACCATCCCGGATGCTGCAGGGAAGGGTGTGCCTGGTGACGGGCGCTACACGCGGTATCGGCTCGGCCATGGCGGAAGGTCTTGCCCACATGGGGGCGACGGTCATTGCCATGGGACGAAGCGCCGAGCGCGGACAGGACCTCGTGTCCGGCATCAGACAGCGCACCGGCAACGACGACGTGCACTTCCTGTGCGCCGACCTGGCGTCGATGGCAGAGGTGCGCGGTCTCGCCCGGGCATTCGTGGATCGCTGGGACCGCCTGCACGTCCTGGTCGACAACGCCGGAACGGTGTTCCCAACACGACGTACCACTGTGGATGGGTACGAGGAAGTCTTTGCCGTGAATCATCTGGCTCCCTTCCTGCTCACCAGCCTGCTGTCTCCCGTTCTGCGGGGAAGTGCGCCGTCGCGCGTCATCGTGACCTCCTCGTACGAACACCGGCGCGGGCAGATGCACTGGGACAACCTGCAGGGAGAGCGCTTCTACTTCTCCCAGCAGGCATACGCGCAGTCCAAGCTGGCAAACCTGCTGTTTGTCTACGAACTGGCGCGGCGGCTGGAGGAAAGCGGCGTCACTGTCAACGCGTTCAACCCTGGCCTGGTGCGCACGAACATCTGCATGGACAGCGGATGGCTCATCGGGACGGTCAAGCGGACAATGAACACGTTCTCTGGACTGAGTCCGGAACAAGGTGCAGACACCGGCATCTGGCTGGCATCATCACCTGACGTCGAGGGAGTCAGCGGCCGCTACTTTCAGCGCAGACAGGCAGTCCACTCCTCGTGCGCTTCGTACGATGTGGCCTCACAGCAGCGCCTCTGGCACATCAGTGAGGTGTTGACAGGCGTGTCTGCAGAATCCAGTACGCAGGCTGCGCCCAGCAGTACAAGTCGCTAGCGGTCGAACAGGAGCTCGGGGGCTGTAGGGACCCTCGGCAGCTCCAGCAGTTCGTAGTCAGTGGCGCCCACCGTCACGAAACCACACCGCTCGTACAGCGCCAACGCGTTCCGGTTGTCTGTCTCGACCTCGATCGTGATCCACCGGCTGCCGCTGTTTTGCAGGCCGCGGACGATGGCCAGCAGCATCTGCCTCCCGATGCCCTGTCCCTGCATGTCTGGCCGCACTGCGAAGTGGACGATGAACGCACGTCCGTCGCCGTCAGCCGACTGGATGACCCCCACCGGCCGCCCGTCCTGCGCCGCAAGGTACGTGATACGCGTAGGGTCCTTCATCAGACGCACAAGAGCCTGTTCTTCTTCTTGAACCGGACCTGCAAACGCTGACGCAACAATCGCAGCCATGACAGGAACGTCTTCGGCTCCTGCAGGCCGAAGTTCAACCGGGTCATGAATGGTCTCATACGGGGGAATCCGCTTCACGTCAAGGTCCATCGTATGCTCGCTGTGGGAGTGCCGCGTCCCCATCGCGGCAGCGAACGCCACACCCTCTCGCGACTCTTGTGGAACGGCCAATAGAAGCCGTTCCACTCGCCGCTTGCGGCATTCCCCCATGACGGCCCGTACCATGGCACGGCCCAGGCCCCTCCTGCGGGCATCCGGATGGACAAGGATGCTTGCCTCGACTTCCGAGGGGTCACCATAGCTGTTCATGCCCGCAAACCCGACAAGCCGTCCACTCTCATACCACAGCACATCACTGATTGAACCCTCTGGCCGTGTCTCCAGGGTGCCCAGGTCCAGCCGGGCATCAATCGAGTAGCCATCTGTGGCCTTGCAGATACTCGCAAAGGCTCGGACCTGGTTGACCTGCTCCGTCGACAGTCCGTCCGGTATCATCATGCCATCGTCAGTCACCATGCGATCCTCCCCTGGACTTCCATGTTCTCCGCATGTCGCGCTGGCCCGCTAGATGCGCACCCGGCGCCCCTTGCGCAGGAGCGAAGTTGGATAGAAGGTACCGCGCCACCACACGCCGCCACGGATGGTCCCCAGGACCCCGGCGCGCAGCATGAGGATCCCGTTCATCGCTGCGCCAAGAGGCTGGGCCATGGCGGGCAGCGCGCGAGCTCCCGCCCATCTGTTCAACGAAACACACGTCACCTGGGCAATGACGACGAGTGCGGCTCCCACCATCTGCAGCACAGGGATGCGCCAGAATGCGAGTGCAGCGTATGGTGCGAATTCCATTGCCCAGAAGCCTGTGATTTCGACCACAATGCGAGGCAGGCTGAAGTGCCCAATGGAAGTGAACCCGGCACGTTCAGCAGCGCGCGCCATCGCATCCATGGTCGGGTAGAAGATGACGTCCAGCATGCCGCGACCCATCGCCATCGAGCAGTGGGCACCCGACGCCTTGAGCATCTGCCCCAGCGCGATGTCGTCACCCATCTCCAGTCTCAGCCAGGCCAGCCCGGGCGACCGATCAAGGGCTGAACGCCGCACGAGCGAGAACGCTCCCGCCCCGACGCCGGCGTCCGTATGCTGATCCTCGACAGCCCAGGGACGGGCGACAACCAGCACTAGCCGCAGGAATTGGGCGATGACGGCATTCAGGACGAATCCTGTTGACCGCAGTTCGGGGATGATGGCCAGCAGGTCGAACCCGCGGGCCTCACATCTAGCCACCGCCCTGCGCAGGCAACCCGGTGCAGCATGGACATCCGCGTCCGTGAAGAGGATCCATGTCCCCGTTGCGCGTTCAAGACCGACCTGCATGGCGTGTTGTTTCCCCATCCAGTCGGCGGGCAATTCCGTGATGTGCAGCGGCACGACTCTGGCGTCTTCCGCGGCAAGCCGGTCGATGACAGCTCCCGTCTCGTCGGTCGACCGGTCGTCGACCAGGATGAGTTCCACGTCAGGATACGCGTCGAGCAGGCGACTGCGCACGGCCGGCTCGATGGTCTCCTCTTCGTTGCGTGCCGGAACCACGATCGATACTCGGGGCCATTGCGCAGGAGCCGGATCGTCAAAATCGCGGGCGAACGGGACAGCTCGCCTGATCCGCAGGAATGCGCCGAGCATGCCCAGCCACCACACGGCGCCGGCTCCAACATAGATGAAAGCGACGACGGAAGGGACGCTCACATCAGTGCCCACATGGATCCCTCTGACCTCATGTGCACGTCATGAGCCCAACAACCGCCCACGCAAGCAGTCTGACGTCAATGCTGCGCTACTTCGCTCTCAGACCGTCCAGGGCGGGTTTCGCTTCGGGACAGAACCCAAAGAACCCGTTGATTGTCTTGCAGTCGTTGTACTCGTCACATTCCGCGCAGGTGGCGTAGCCCCTGCCATGGGCGCACGCCCGCACATCGCAGACAGTACAGTGCGAGAATAGTCGCGGCCCGGCCGACTGGCACCCGTCACAGGCGACGTCCTCAGGCTTGACCTCGATACCGTAGGCTGCCGACCACGCAGCGGCTGTCTTCTCCTGCAGTGTCCTGTCACCGCTCGTGCCGGCGACGTATGCCGGGCACGACGTACAGCTGAGACCACACGCTCCGATCATTCCCATATCCCTCTCCTTTGTCTGCCAAGCTACTGTGGTGGTACGACCTGCACAAGTTTCTGATCCAGTATACCGTCACACAAAGGAAACGCCACGCCGGGCGAACGCAGGCTTGGTGGAACTCAGTCGGGGTTCGTTTGCGGCTTCAGTGCTTTGGCTCTGAGTCTTCTGGTATAGTACGGTGACATCGCCAGCAGCTTCCGGCGGATGAATGGCCGTGCTATGGGCACGAACAGCTTCTTCCATCCCAGGGTCTTCCGCTGCAGTGCAAGCGTCTCGTCAAAGCTGTGCTGCTGGTAGTGCAGCAGCCGCTCGCTCTCCTCGGTGTCCATGAAGTCACAATGGAACGGCGTCTGTGAGAACGCCGACTCAGGCAGCATCCCGATACCCAGCGCGTCGAATGAGCGCTGCATGAATTGTCGTCCAGTCACCTGGCAGGACGGGCCTCCCGCGACCATCAGCGTCTTTCCTTCCAGTCCAGGCAGCAGTGCCGCCGCCGCGGCTGCCGCACCAGCGTCCATGGGCGCCAGGTACTCCATGCGGTCGTCCATCCGCACCTCAAACATGAGAGGGTCCAGCTCGCCGAATTCGATCGGAGGAACGGCGCCGAACCGGAGGATGACCCAGGGTAGGCCAGACGCATGCAGCATGTGTTCGCAGGTGAGCTTGTGATAGGCGTAGTCCTCGTACGGGTGCAGCAGCTCGTCAGCCTTCCGAGGCGGTGCGAGGTGCTGTGTGCGACCGTACAGGGCGATAGAGGAGCTGAAGACGATGCGCGGCCTGCGCCTCGAGGCGAGTGCGGCCTGCAGGAGATTCCACGTACCGCCGACGTTGATGGTCTCAGCCCACGCCGGGCGCTGCTCGCTCTTCGGAGGGATGATGAAGGCCAGATGGACGATGGCGTCGACACCCTGCACGGCCCGCGCCACGACCTCCGTGTTGCGGATGTCTCCCCAGATGATTTGGATCTTGCCCGCATAGTGCCGGGCCTTCCGCCGCGATATGCGCGACGGGATGTCCAGACACCGGACGGTCACTCCACGGCTCAGCAACTCGTCGACAGCATACGTTCCGACGTTTCCAAATGCGCCCGTTACCAGGACGTTCATGGTTTCCTCCCGCCCATGGATTCCATGACCATGGCCAGCGCGCGCTGCATAAGCGCCCCCCAGTCCTGGCCTTCGGGGTCCAGGATGCCCTGGAGCAGTAGCCCCAGAACGACGCTGAGCATCAGGGCTGCCGCCAGGTTCGTGTCCTTCACCTGCAGGCTCCCTTCGGACACGCCGCGTTCCAGCACCTGCCGGAAGAACCCCTGGTATCTGCGAATCATGTCGATGGTGTTGCGTGCCACCTCGGGATCTGC
>JAPLGJ010000199.1 GCA_026390215.1 Caldisericota bacterium | reverse complement strand
ACCTGTGGTTTCTGCTGCAACGTGTTTATCCATGTCCACCATGTTGACTCCTCTACATTAAGGATGAATGTAAATCAGTCTCTGAGTATATAGCCAAAATGGATGCTTGTCAAACTCTTGAAAACCGCGTCACTACCTGCTGACACTGGATTTGCCAACACAGCGCTTGCGCCGGTGAACCGCGCAGTCTCGCCCGCGTCGTCCGCGACCTCCAGCAGCCGATCGTCCCCCTCGATATGCCCCGACCTCGACGATGAGTCAGTCCTGATCTGACCGATGTTGACACCGATGACCAGATAGGCGACGAATGTGTCCGGTGTCCCACTGGAACGGTGGGACCCGGTCGCCTTCCGATCGTTGCTGAGTATCGCCCCACCCAGACGTAGCAGACCGCGCCCAGATTTCCCGCACAGTCTACGGCCAAACTACAAAACAGGAGGAATCGTGAGATTTCAGGTTTGGACGTCTGTCCTTTTCTCTATCGCCTGAGTCAGCGTGAATATGTCGGCAAATTCCAGGTCACTTCCCTTCGGAATACCCGTGGCAATGCGAGTAACGCGCACTTCCGACGCGGCCAGCAACTTCGCGATGTACATCGCAGTAATGTCGCCGTTGAAGTTGGGATTTGTTGCAATGATGACCTCGCGCACATCGTCTAGCCCTATGCGTTCGACAAGGCGGCCGAGCTGGAGTTCTCCGGGCCCCATACGGGCCAGCGGGTCGATGCGGCCATGCAGAACATGATAGAGCCCCCGGTAGGCGCCTGTCTTCTCAATGGCAGACAGGTCTCGTATCTCTTCGACAATACACAGGAGCTTCGCGTCTCGCGACGAATCCCGGCACACTTCACAGAGGTCACCCTGCGCGAAATTGCCGCACCGTCTGCAGAAGGTGATCTCGCGCTTCGCTGCCATGAGAGCTTCAGCCAGGGCACGTATTTCGTCCTCGGGCTGGTCGAGCAGATAGAACACAAGCCTGTCAGCAGCCTTCGGTCCGATGCCGGGCAAATTGCCCAGCCTGGCGGAAACCTCGATGAAACGCCTAGGCAGGAACACCGCTTACCCGAGTCCGGGAATATGGGGCATGCCGGCTGTGACCTTCTTCATGATCTCATCGGCCTGGCGGTCTGCCTCCGCCTGGGCTTCCCGCACGGCCGCAACGACAAGATCTGCGGCCATCTCCGCGTCACCAAGATCGAAGTCCGCCTGAATGCTGAGACCGATGAGGTCTTTCTTGCCATTGACCACAGCAGTGACCGCGCCTCCGCCTGAAGCTGCAGATATCCTGCGGTCCAGCAGCTCCCGGTCGGCGCGTGCTGCATCTTCCTGCATCTTCTGGGCCTGCTTCATGAGATTGCTGACGTTGTACATATGGCTCCTCCCGTTTCACCTCAGGAGCCAAACAGCGACTCCGTCGCATCGAACGTCTTCTTGAGCAATTCCAGCTTGTCGTCCACCGGAACCTCCGCCGCAGTCTCCTGCTCTGCATCTTGGGATCCCTCCTCGACGAGCCTGACTTGATCGACCGCATAGGCGGACCGCGCCGCTGGGACAAGGACTTCCTCCTGCCGCTGCTCGAGCATTGTACGGAACAGTTTGGTCTTCGGTCCGAGCACAATCCGCAGGACGCCCTGGTCGACCCTGACTTCACGGACATCAAGAGCCTGCAGCATCACCCCGATGGGCTTGCTGGCGTCAGAGACAAGGGCCTTGAAGTGCGCCCACTGGTCTGCGGGCTCATCTGCGAATGTGCTGCTGGGTTCTGGCAGTGTCTCGTCAAGACTACCGCGGGACACGTCAACGGTGTTCTGTACAGCCTCCACCTGCCGGACAGCAGGCCCGGGCGCCTCCTGACTACTTGTGAACTGCACTGCACGAGAGAACTCATCATGCGAACGGTCGAGACCAATGGGCAGGTCGAGGGCTATTGCGAGCAGGAACGTCTGGACAAGAGGGTAAGGATCCGACAGGTAAGCTGACTGCTGCTGGATTCGCGCAAAGACCGCTGCCAGGCTCACCAGAGCCGCGTCCGGGAATGCCTTGAGGCGATCGGTCGGACTAGCGTCTGGAGTCGGAGGCCGCAGCGTCACTTTGTCAAGAATGTACCTGCTGATAAGGGCAATCGTCCTCTCAACCAGGTCGGCGGGCTCTATTCCACTTCGTTCCAACTGCTCCAGAACCAAAGTGACTGCCTTTGGGTCGCGAGAGAGCAGAGCCTCGACAAGCAAGGAAATGCTCTCTTCGGTCGGCAGTCCCAACAGGTCCAGCACCGTCGCGCCAGACACTGATTCGGTTCCAAATACGGAAAACTGGTCGACCAGGCCTATGGCACCTCTCATCGATCCCCCACTTAGCGCAACAATCTGGTGAAGAGCCTCGTCTGTTATGTTTGGAGCCTCGATGCTCCGAAGGCCCTGAAGGTATCGGAACATGGCGACTTCCGAAATCCGCTTGAAGTCGAACCGCTGACACCGGGACAGGATCGTCTCGGGCAGTTTCTGAGGTTCTGTCGTTGCGAGGATGAACACGACGTAGTCGGGCGGCTCCTCGAGCGTCTTCAAAAGAGCGTTGAACGCCTGGATGGTGAGCATGTGGGCTTCATCGACGATGAAGACCTTCTTGCGACTGCGGGCGGGGACAAACCTGGTGGACTCCCGCAAGTCTCTGATCTCATCGATACCCCTGTTGCTGGCAGCATCGATCTCGATGACGTCGATATCCGTGCCAGACGTGATAGCCCTGCAATGCTCGCACTCCATGCACGGATGGCTGTTGGGCCCCCTGTCACAGTTCAGGGCTTTGGCCAGAATGCGGGCGACGGTCGTCTTTCCGGTACCCTTGGGACCGGCAAACAAGTATGCATGGGAAATCCTGCCAGTATCGACCGACCCTTTCAGAATACGTACAACCGTCTCCTGACCAATGACACCGTCGAACGTGGTGGGACGATACTTGCGGTATAGTGAAACGTAGCGCTCAGTGGATTCCATGGTGTCTGTAGTATATTGCCCACACACGTCATTGCAAGAGAACCTCGGACCACGACTTCTTGAGGCGTCGAGGTGGCAGCCTATGTGTCTGTGTGAGACGATTCTTCCGGACACTCGTCATCCTCATATGGACAGCAGGCGCCGTTCTCGTACTGACCTGCGTGGGCATCGGCCTGCATGGGTACAGGCAGCAATCTGAGCGAGCCGACGTGGTTTGTCTGTTTGGGGCTGCGGTCTGGGGAAACGGGCTGACTTCTTGCCTGACGGTCTCGTCACCCTTTCACATGGAACGAATCATGGTGTTGGCCCGCCTGGACGGTCTGCAGGCGTTCACCAGTCCGCCAGCCGAGACACATGTTTCGCTCAGCGTCCCCCAGAGAACGAGAGCAACCGCCCGCGAGGAGCTTGCATTGTTCAAGGACCTGCTTGTCTTCGCAGTGTCGCCTGATTAGCGGAACGCCTTCTCAGGGCGATACGGACGAAACCCGGATGGGCGACCCCGGGAGGCAATACGTCACGGCTGATCCTCAGTGCTCCTCGCAGCTCTCGCGCCACTCGGGAAGCGAGCGAGATGTCGAGGCCCTCAAGGCGCCCGGCATACCGTCCTATGTCCTCGGATGACAGCAATGGCTCCCGACCCACGATCGTGTCGATGAGAGAAGAGAGAGCTACGACCCGGACTCCCCCGACCGCCGCTTGAACGCGAACCTTCGCTCTGGTGAAGACGACCAGAGGCCGAACGTGGCACTGAACCTGTAGGTTCAGGCATCCCTTCACGTACATCGCTTCCGCTGTAGCCTGGCGCACGAAATCGCGATTCAGCAGTTCGCCGTTCCTGTAGAGACACCCATTCTTCAGACTGATGGTGCCAGAATGGTTCTTCGTCTCGACGACAAAGACGCCAGTTGGACCGACGACGATGTGGTCGACGTCGCCAGCGTAGAAATCGACGCCGTTGAACAGGTGGAACTCCTGTGGCAGTCGCGACAGAACAACGCCAACATCGTACTCGCCACCCGCTCCGCCATAGTACCTGTCGGCGGCTGCTTCCAGGCTGAATACGTAGCGCACGCACCAGAACCCCAGAACCACGACAGCACATCCTGCTCCAGCACCAACGAAGCTGGTGGTCTGGATTCCTGACCGGAAAACGGAATACGTCAGAATACCCATCATCAGCATTGGAACGAGAGCCCGGAGCATGAGCCGATCGCCCTTGCGGTATGTCGCCGCGCCAGCCTTGCCATGAACGTGTGCCATCCACTCTCCCGTGAAGAGACTGCCTCGAGTCGCCCAGACCACCCTGAAGACGTCTCTAGCCTTTTAGTGTACGCTCTTGCCGTCCGCGTGCAACCCAACGTCTCCTGTCTCGCTGTCGTTCGTCATGTGTTGCAGTCACGGGCCACTTCGAGCCGTCATCGCACAACCATGTCGGTTTTCTTTTCGCTCCCAGCAAGTATACTGACTGACATCTACGTTGGGAGGACCGTCATGATCAAGTCAGTCAAGGGGACCAGCGACATAGCATCACCCGAAGTCCTTCTATGGCAGCACGTGGAGAGAACCATGGCCACGACTGCCAAAGCATACGGCTACGAGGAGATCCGCACTCCAACGATCGAGATGGAGGAGCTGTTCTCCACGTCGGTTGGACAAGGCACCGACATCGTCGAGAAGGAAATGTATGCTTTTCCGGACAAGAAGGGGCGACGCCTCGTCCTGCGCCCTGAAGGAACGGCCGCAACATGCCGGGCATACATAGAACACCAGATGAATCTACAGCCTTCTCCGGTCAAGTTCTACTATATGGGGTCCTTCTTCCGATATGAGCAGCCTCAGAGCGGACGCAAGCGCGAGTTCCACAGCTTCGGCGTCGAGGCTATCGGCGAACAATCGCCAGTTCAGGATGCCGAGGTCATCGAGATGGTCATGACGATGTTGTCAAGACTCGGTCTGTCGCACCTGTCCGTTGATATCAACAGTATCGGCGACGACAACTGTCGACCCGCCTACAAGGATGCCCTCCGGGCGGCGCTGACGGCGCATGAGAGCGAACTGTGTGAAGACTGTAGGAGACGCATGAGCGACAACCCTCTTCGCGTGCTCGACTGCAAGCGTGAAGACCCGTCACTTCTGGAGTCGCTGCCAAAGTCTGCAGACTATCTGTGCGCAGAATGCGAGGACCATTTCCACCGTCTGCTGTCTACGCTCGACGCTCTCAAGATTCCCTATCGTCTCAACCACAAACTGGTCCGAGGCCTTGACTACTACACCAGGACCGTATTTGAAGTCGTCTCTGAGGATCTCGGTGCGCAGAACGCCCTCCTGGGAGGGGGCCGCTACGACTACCTCGTTCGTCACCTGGGAGGACCGGCTACTCCTGCGGTGGGCTGGGGTCTTGGGCTTGAACGCCTTACTTCCGTCCTGACAGCGCGCTACCCCGAGCTCGCCGCTTCACTGGCAATCCCGCGAGCATACATCGTTCACTCGGAAACAGCCACGGCTGTCGCCTTCCAGTTGAGGCGCACCTTGGCCGACATGGGCTGGGCACTGGACGTGGATATGCGTCAGGACGGGTTCGGAAAACAACTGGCACGAGCATCCAAGAGAGGAGCTCGCATAGCACTCATCCTCGGTGAAGACGAGATTGCGGCAGGCACCTGCACAGTGAAAGACCTCACGTCGGGTTCCCAGTCGACAGTGGCACTGGAGGACGTGGCCGCCTGCCTTGCCAGTGCCGTCCAGAAGTAGAGCTGACGGCATTCAGGCGTGCACGGAGGGCTTGCGTTGGTTTTCCCGTGTTTTCAGATATAATAGTGGTGTGTCACCCTGCGATGCCCGTGAACCACTTGACGGGTTTGAGCCAACACAAATCACTCGGAAGCAGATGCCCTGTGGATACGAGCGCTTCGCAGTGTTCTTGAAGCAGGGAACTTTATGCTCCCACCTGCTTAGGCAGGTTCAAAAGCTTCGTCAAGGCACGACCTTGTGGGGTGGCC
>JAPLGJ010000194.1 GCA_026390215.1 Caldisericota bacterium | reverse complement strand
CCGTTCAGTGCGATCATCTGGGGCCCTCCGGGGTGTGGGAAGACGACGTTCGCGCGGCTGGTAGCTGCACAGTTGGGTGAGGAGATGGAATACGTGACTGCCGTCTCGGCAGGCTTACCTGAGTTGCGTCAGGTTGTGGCGCGCCATGCAGGGCGTCCTTTCCTCCTGGTCGTGGACGAAGTTCACCGGTTCAACCGAGTTCAGCAGGACTTCCTTCTACCCATGCTGGAAAACCGGCTGATGACATTTGTCGGCCTGACGACGGAAAGTCCCTACGCTGCATTGTCGCCTGCTTTGCGCTCAAGGATCTTCATGCTGCGATTTGGGCCATTGACCACGGTCGAGATCGCCCGTGTCCTGACGCACGGCTGTGAGAAAGCCGGCATGCAGGTGGGCGGGACCGTGCTGACTCGTATCGCGGCCTTCAGTTCGGGGGACGCACGGGTCGCCATCAATGCCCTGGTATGGCTGTACCAGTCAGGAAGCCTCGTAGAGGGAGCAGACCTGAGCGAGCTGCTCAAAGAGGTTCCGGTAGCCAAGAACTTTGAGCAGGAGCACTATGATCTTGCGTCAGCGTTCATCAAGTCAATGCGTGGCTCTGATCCGGACGCTGCGCTGTACTACATGGCGCGCATGATCGAAGCGGGAGACGACCCGCTCTTCGTGGCTCGGCGCATGATTATCTTCGCGGCAGAGGACGTCGGCCTGGCGAACCCCTTTGCTGTTGTGATGGCGACGGCGGCGTACGATGCAGTGCATGCGGTGGGGTTGCCTGAAGCAATGCTCAACCTGACAGAGGCTGTCATCTATCTTGCGGGGACCCGCAAGAACAATTCGGTGCTAGGTGCCATGCGTCGTGCGCGGGAACTCGCCCAGCAGACGAAGAACGTTGATACGCCGGTTCAGCTCAAGAACAGCCGCACCGGGCAGGCATTGTACAAATACCCGCACAGTTTTCCCGGCAACTGGGTGGCTCAGGAGTACTTCCCTGACGAGGTGCATGACCGGGCCATTTATCTGCCCACTGGAGCCGGGTACGAGCACGTGATCATGGGGTACTTGAGATCGCTTCGTGCGAAAAAGCCGGAATAGGTACTGGGGAGTCCGACATGCAGACAGGGTACTGGGAGGATGGCAGCAAGCTTGAATTCGATGGAGTCGTGACTGCGGCTGCGGAGACGGAGCGCGGCCTCCTCGTCCGATTCGAGAGAACATACTTCTATCCGGAGTGTGGCGGACAGCTCGCTGACGGAGGAACAGTCGGCGGGACGGCCATCCTCGACGCCCAGCAGGATGACGCGGGTCCGTATGTCCTCCTGCCTCCGGGGTTCTCTGCCGCAGTTGGTCAGCATCTGTTCTGCGTCGTCGACGCCGAGAGACGGGGACGTCACACGCAGCTGCATTCGGCCCAGCACATTCTGAGCAGGTTGCTGGATGAGAGGGGCATTCGGACACTGTCATTTCACATGACCGAAGAGGAAGCCAGCATCGAGATCGAGGCCACGACGCTCAGTGATAAGGTCTCAATGGAGGTCGAAGACGCCGTAGAACGAGCCATCTGGCGATGTCTACCGGTCGAAACGCTGTTTGTGGATGCGGCCGACGTCGCAGCCTACGATGTGCGCAAGGTACCCGAACTTGCGGGTGGACCGCTTCGTCTTGTTCGCATCGGGGATCTGGACACGAATCCATGTGGCGGGACCCATGTTGCGTCGACCGGCGAAATCGGTGCGTTCGCCATCGTACGGACGGACAAGGTGCGGGGCAACACACGTCTCTATTTCGTTGCGGGACGGACGGCGACGGCGTACCACAGGCGAAACGACGTCGTGCTTCGGGACATCGAACTGCGGCTGACGTGCGGACTTGGCGACATCTCCGCTTCGATTGTGAAGTTGCAGCAGCGCGACCACGATACTGCCAGGCAGGTCAAGAGTCTGATGGCGATGGCTGCAGATGAGCTTGCTCACCAGGCACTGGAAGAAATCACCTCACACGGCGTTGCTGCGATGGTTCTCGACTTGGTCCCCGCCGAGCTCGCCCACATGGTGGCAGCCAGGCTGACGTCGGCTCCAGGTCCACTATGCGTCCTTGTCTACCCTGGCAGCGGAACTGACGGGCAATTCGTCTGTTCGGTGCCGACCGGAAGCGAGGCCTTGCTGGCGACCTTCAGTGCGCGGATGAAGGAGTCCTTCGGTGCCAGGTCGGGCGGTGCAGGAAGAGTCATTCAGGGAAAGGTCGACATACGCGTGACGGTGGATCAACTGAAGGCTCTTCTGACGACAGAATGAGCATTGCCGTCAAGCCGACGACATGTCGTTGATTGCAGTGGCGTTCCAAGTACACTGGTAACGGAGGTGATTCTCATGAAGATGTGGCGTTGCACTGTTTGTGGGCTTCTGTACGAGGGGGAGAATCCCCCTGAGGCGTGTCCCAGGTGTGGGGCTCCTGCGGAGAAGTTCGAACTCGTCTCCGAGGAACAGGCCGGGGTTATTGAACGTGCTCGGAAGACGAACCAGCTGCACTGCGACCTGCTTGCTGAGCTGGCGAAAATTGAGGCTATCGCTGACGCCGGCATCGAGGACAACCTTGACCCAGGCTGCCTGCGCACGTTCACGAAAGCCAAGGAAACGGCCAAGCTCGTTCGGCAGTTCTCCGTCGCAGAAGTCAGGGTGCACGTGAACAAGAACAAGTGGGGATGACGAGTCCTGTCCCGGCGCCGAGGTATTGCCCAGACATGGCTTGCAGACACTACATTCCCGGACCGGCTGTGTAGGCGGCCGATGACGTCGAAAAGGAGAGAAACATGGGATCCATTATGGAAGCATCGTTGTTTACACGCAAGATCGAAGCTGAGATCACCAAGGAGGTCGAACGCCTGAAGTCGGAAGGACACAACCCCTCGCTGAGCGTGATTGTGGTTGGCAACAGCCCGTCGACAATGGTCTACTTCAAGAACATGTCGCACAAGGGCGTGGAACTCGGGTTCTACGTTGAGCTCCGGAAGATCGACGATTCAGTCGGAGCTGCCGAGGTGCTCGAGCTCATCCACAACCTGAACGGCTCGAAGGACGTCGACGGCATCCTTGTCGGGCTTCCCTTGCCCAAGGAATTTGATGTGGATTCGGTCTTGCACGCTATCAGTCCCGACAAGGATGTCGATGCTTTTCACCCCTTCAACATGGGTCAGCTGATGATCGGCAAGCCTCACTTTGTCCCGGCCACCGCAAGATCGATCAT
>JAPLGJ010000227.1 GCA_026390215.1 Caldisericota bacterium | reverse complement strand
ATCGGGCGCAGGGCAGGCGATGGGCGCGGTCGCGCTCCGTCTGTAGTCGATCGGGTCAGGGAGCGGTTACATGAGGACAGTACGTATCGCCGGTACGGGCATCTACACGCCGACACGTTCCATGCCGACCGAGGAGGTCGGCGCAATGTTGAACCTGGACCTGACGCAACAGATTCAGACCGGCGGCATCAGGGTCAAGAAGATCATGGCAGACGATGAGGAAGCATCTGACCTCGCCATCTATGCAGGGATGCAGGCGCTGAAGAATGCCGGCGTCAAGCCTTCGGAACTGGACCTCATCATTGTCAGCACCGATACGCCCGACTACATCTCGCCATGCACGGCATCCATCGTTCAGCACCGATTGCTGGCCAAGAACGCCGGTATTTTCGACACGAACGTCGCATGTGCCGGTTGGGTCACGGCGCTCAACACGGCCACAAAGTACATCATGGCGGACCAGCACTTCCACAAGGCGCTTGTCATCGGTACCTATGCCATGACGCGGTTTCTCAACTGGCAGGACAAGATCACGGCCCCGACGTTCTCTGACGGCGCTGGCGCTGCCGTCCTGGTCGAAGATGAGTCCGAGACGGGCGGGTATCTAGGGTCGATGCTCTACGCTGACGGGTACTACTGGGACTATCTGGGTGTCTACCTGGGATCAGCCAGAATGCCGACAGCCGAGTCGGTGGCAAACCAGGAACACAAGGTGCAGTACAACCAGAACAAGAGGTTCCCGGATGTCAACTCTGTCCATTGGCCGCGCCTGGTGCGCGAGACACTGGCGCAGGCCAGCCTGACACCACAGGACGCTGACATGCTGCTGTTCACACAGGTCCGAAGGAACACGATCGAAGGGGTCATGACGACGCTGGATCTGCCAATGACCAAGACGCACACGGTCATGGAGAAGTTCGGCTATACGGGGTCAGCCTGCGTTCCAATGGCCCTGCACGACGCGCTCGAGCAGGACCTCATCCACCGTGGCGACGTCGTGGTCATGACAGCTTCGGGCGGCGGCTACGCCATGGCGTGCTACGCCATGCGTTGGCTGTAAGGGAGGTTCGAAATGGCATACACACTGTTTGAGGGAAGACGAATCTACTCCGAGCGATTGGGAGACGGCAGCAAGACGGTTATCTTTGGACATGGGAACCTGGCTTCCGCCAACTCCTGGCGGCTGATGATGCCCTATCTGCCGCTCGACCGGAAGAATGTGTTTATCGATTTCCCCGGATTCGGCAAGTCGGACAATGTCTCGCCCACGACCGTCGAGCGCTGCGCCGATGCCCTGATTGCCTGGCAGGAATACTGGCATCTCGAACCGGCCGTCTATGTGGGTCACTCCATGGGTGCTGTCATCGGTCTGATGGCAGCGCTGAGAGGGGCGCGATTCTCCAAGATGGTTCTGATTGGCTGCGGACCCGCGGACGGTTATCCGATGACGGACAAGACGCGGGCTTCGTTTCTGATGCTGTCGCAGAATCCTCCTCTCATCGAGGCCATGACACGCAAGAACAATGAGCCGTTCGGCCTTGCGGAGGACATTCTCAAGGAGATCATCGCTGACGCTGTTCGCTGTGTTCCTCAGGGTTACACGGAAATGGCGGATTCATTGGCAGGCGTACGGATGTCTACACAGCTCGGCACCCTTTCCGTGCCGATCACGTTCCTTCATGGTGACCGAGATGGTGTTGTTCCCGTCGACTGGATTCGGCCGACGGTCGCGGCTGCTCATGGAAAACTGGTCGTCCTTGAGGGGCAGGTGCACCTTCCGATGCTCGTCGAACCGGAACGGTTCGCCGCAACCCTCGAGAAGGAGCTATAGCGAGTGATGATCGAGCATCGCACACAGATGACGGCGGTGAAGTCGCGAGAACCCTTGGTCGTGACGACACTCTCGACGTCCGAGCGGATCGTCGGCTCGGCGTTGAAGCTGTTCTTCACCCACGGCTACTCACAGACATCTGTGGCGATGATTGCTCGCGACGTCGGCATCTCGAACTCAGCTTTCTACCGACACTTCAAGTCCAAGGAGGGCGTTCTTTTCGCAGTCCTGGAGACGTTCTCGGAGGATTTTATCGGGGCACTGTCCAGTGGCATGGGACGAGCAGAGGGCCTGGAAGCGAAGCTTCGAGCGTTCTATTCGACGATTCTGGAAGTAGTGGGGCGCGACACGCACCTGTACAGGGTCTTCACGGAGACCGAGTTCAACGGGTACGTTTTCGTTCGTGATTTCTACTCCCGGGTTGTAACGATCGTGGGTGACCAGCTACGCGGACTGGTGCCTGCGGAGTTCGATCTTGACGACCTGGGCTATTACCTTCTCGGATCGGTGTATCTGGTGGCGGTCAAGAAGACCCTGTGGGAAAGCCTCTTTACGGTCGACGGGTTCTGCACGCAGTTGGTCGACTTTGCACTCCATGGCATAGACGTGCGCGGCGACGCCCCCGAGGGTCTCGTGCCACTTCCCGAAGCTGCTCCTCTGCAGGAACCCGAAGTGCGCCTGTCGAAAGGCGAGCGCACCCAGAAGAACCTGTTGACGGCTGCAGAGCACATCTTTGGTGAGCAGGGCTATTGGAATGCCGACATCTACAGCATTGCCCGGGCGGCGGGAGTTGCGCCTGGGACGACGTACCTGTACTTTGATTCCAAGCTGGAGCTGCTGTCACGGTTGGTCGTCGAGGTCAACGAGGGTCTTCGGCGCCACACGGCTCAGGCGGTGCGAGGCCTCGCTGACAGGCGCATCATCGAGGTGGCGGCACTTGAGTCCTTCTGCAACTACATTCGGGAGCATAGAAACTCCTATCGTGTCGTCCGCGAGGCGGAGTTTGTCGACAAGGACCTGGGCAGGTGGTATTACACACGGTTGTCCGACCCATACACGGTCGTGCTGGAGCGAGCCATGGTGGCGGGCGAGATTCGGCCGGGCAATCCTGAGATCACTGCGCTTGCTCTTATGGGCGTGGGTCACTGGTTGGGTTTGCGGTGGGTTCTGTGGAGTGATCATCTCGATGCTGAGGTGTCACCTGCTGCGCTCACAAGTTCTGTACGACTTGTTCTGCACGGACTCGAGGGAGCTGCCCGGCGGGCAGCTTCGAAAGCTGATAACGATCATGACAAGGGGGTGAAAGCGACTGGCAGACGCAGGCGAGCAAACACGGCCCATCAAGTGGCCGTATCCGGTGGACAGAACGGCTGAATGTATGGCGTCTCATTTTGATAGAACAGGAGGAATGACAATGAAGAAGGTACTGTCACTAGCACTTGCGATTGCCCTAGTCGTCGGGTTACTTGCGGGCGTGCGGCCGGCCAGCGCTGAAACCAGGGACTTTTTTATGGTGCTGCAGGTCGGGTTCAGGCAATATGCCCTCAACGGGCTTCCTCTGAATGCAGAAGTTGCCCCCGAGATCATCAGTGGGCGTACGTTCGTCCCTGTTCGTCTCATCACAGAGACCTACGGCGCCACGGTGGACTGGAATGCAGCTTGGCGCACGGTAACGATCAGACTTGGTGAAGTCAAAGTCATCCTGACGATCGGTGTGAATGCAGCCATCGTCGGGTCCGACACCAAGCCGCTCGAAGCAGCTCCCTACATCAAGGCGGGCCGTACCATGGTGCCTTTGCGTCTCATCAGCGAGGCCTTTGGTTTGTCCGTCTATTACGATTCCCAGACGAAGAGTATCTCCATCAAGTCCAAGACGACAGGCGTGGTCCCCGGGATCACAGGGAACCAGATCCTCATCGGCTCGTTCTCAGTTCAGACCGGTCCATATGCGGTCGTGGGTATCCCGTTCTCCCACGGCATGCAGGCCTACTTCAACATGGTCAACGAGGCAGGAGGGGTCTATGGTCGCAAGATCAACCTGATGGTCGAAGATGACGGGTTCAACCCCGCCAAGACCGTGACCATCGTCAAGAAGTTCGTCACTGAGGACAAGGTGTTTGCCGTGGTCGGTGGACTTGGTACTCCTGGTTGCCTCGCCGTCATGGATTACCTGAACGACCAGAAGGTGCCGTTTGTCTACCAGGCGTCCGGCGTCTCCAAGATATCGATTCCGGCCAAGAACTATGTATTTGCCGTTCAGCCCAACTACATCAATGAGGGTCAGATCTTCGCGAAATACGTCGCAAGCACACTTGGTCTCAAGAACATCGCCGTTCTCTACAGCAACGATGATACGGGCAACGAAGGGTTGACTGGCATTAAGAAGGGTATCGACAAGTTCGGTGGCAAGATCGTTGTCGAATCGCCGTTCCCTGCTACCGAGACCGACTTCACGTCGTACTTGCTCAAGGTGCAGGCCAGCAATGCCGATGCGCTCATCATGTACGCGACTGGTGTCGCTACCGGCGGCAACGTCGTCAAGACCGCCAAGTCGCTCGGTCTCACCCAGAAGATCTTCCTGCCCTATCCCCATTCTGGTATTATTGCGACCGCAGGCGCGGCTGCTGAGGGCGTGTACGTGACTGGCTGGGCGGACTTCTCCAAC
>JAPLGJ010000228.1 GCA_026390215.1 Caldisericota bacterium | reverse complement strand
GACCAGTACATGCTCAAACCGATGAACTGCCCCTTCCATATTCTCATCTACAAGTCGCAGGTCCGCAGCTATCGAGATCTTCCGCTCCGGTGGGCTGAACTGGGGACCGTGTATCGGTACGAGAAGTCGGGCGTCCTTCATGGTCTTCTGCGCGTGCGTGGTTTCACACAGGACGACGCTCACCTCTTCGTCCGTCCGGACCAACTCAACGATGAGGTCAAGGGAGTGCTCGACTTCACTCGTCACATGATCGAGACCTTCGGCTTCACGAAGTACAATATCTACCTGAGCACACGCCCGGAACACTCTGTCGGAACAGACGAAGGGTGGCAGACGGCGACCGAAGCTCTCAGGGTAGCTCTTGAGGAAATGCATCTCGACTACAAGGTCGACCCAGGCGAAGGCGTCTTCTATGGGCCAAAGATCGACGTGAAGCTTGTGGACGCCATCGGCCGCGAATGGCAGGGGCCGACGGTCCAGGTCGACTTCAATCTTCCTGAACGCTTCGACGTCACCTACATCGGCGAAGACGGCAAGGAACACCGTCCGATCATGCTGCACCGCGTTGTGCTGGGTTCCATGGAACGGTTCTTCGGGACGCTCATCGAACAGTACGCCGGCGCCTTCCCTCTCTGGCTTGCCCCCGTACAGGTCGAGGTGGTTCCCATCACGGACGTGCAGGAAGAGTATGCCAAGGCCATCACCGCCAGGCTGGTCGAGCGTGGTATCCGTGCCAAGGTGGATATCCGCAGGGAGAAGATGCAGGCGAAGATCCGCGACGCCGAGATGCAGAAGGTCCCGTACATAGCCGTCATAGGTGCCAAGGAGGCAGCAGTGGACTCAGTGGCCGTGCGCATGCGCCACGAAGGCGACCTCGGAGTGGTGGCTGTCGACCAGTTCATCGAGCGTGTGCTCGAGGAGATCAAGGGCAAGGTCATCTTCCCCTAGTTGCTTTGCACGGGAACGTCGTTATACTCGTAGAGGCTCAGAAGAGTCGAGCCACTGTAAAACGAAGCCGGTAAGGCTTCTACCTCCCGCCTTGGGCAAAGAGGTTCTTGAGTTCGCCAATGTGCTAGTTAACGATATGGCGGCCGTTTTACAGCGGCCGCCATTTTTCTTTTTGGAGGTGTGGAATCAATAGGGATTCAGATCTGATTTACAACGAGAGGGTGCGCTGGAAAGAAGTTCGCGTCATTGACGAGGACAACGGCCAGTTGGGCTTGTTGACGTCCGAAGCGGCTCTTGAACTTGCGTACTCGAAGGGGCTCGACCTGATCGTCGTGGCGCCTAACGCCACTCCACCCGTTTGCAAGATCATGGACCTGGGAAAATACCAGTACGAGCAGATGAAGCGGCAGAAGGAAGCCAGGAAGAAACAGGTCACCGTTGAGATGAAAGAGATGAAATACCGACTGCGCATCGACGTTGGCGATCTGACCGTGAAGAATCAGCACCTCAAAGAGTTCCTGTCCGACGGAAACCGTGTTCGCGTGACGATCATGTTCCGCGGTCGTGAGATGGCTTTTCCGGATCAGGGACGTGCCCTGCTCAAGAGAGTCGCCACTGATCTTGCGGAGTACGGCACCGTCACTCAGGAACCCAAGATGCAGGGCCGCAATATGTCAATGATGATGGAACCATCCAAAGAAGCGCTCGCCAAGATGAAAGGACCCGGAAAGGAGTAGGACATGGCTATCAAGAACAAGGTGACCAAGATCAGGACATGCAGGGGAGCCGCCAAGAGATTCAGGATAACCGGTACCGGCAAGATACAGGCGTATGGCGCCAACCATGGCCACAAGCTTGGCAAGAAGTCCATGGGGAAGAAGAAACTGATGCTGAAGAAGCACGTTCTTCAGGGCGCAGATGCTCGCAACATGAAGAGACTTGTGCCGTATCTCAAGGGTTAATGGAGGCTTACAATGTCGAGAGTTAAAGGTGGAAGCTCGATCCGCAGAAGGCACAAGAAGATACTGAAGCTCAGCAAGGGCTATGTCGGCGCACGCTCTATCCGGTACAGGGCCGCGCGGGAAGCTGTTCAGCAGGCTGAGCGTCATGCGTACTTCAACCGCAAGGAAAAGAAGCGCGAGTACAGAGCACTGTGGATTGTGCGTATCAATGCCCTGTGCCGCTCCAACGGCATCACCTACTCCCAGTTTGTGGGAAGCCTGAAGAAGGCCGGCGTGAAGCTTGACCGCAAGGTCCTGGCTGACATGGCCGTCCACGACAAAGAGACGTTTGTCACCCTCGTCGCTGAGGCGAAGAAGCAGCTGACTGCCTAGTCCCTTCATGATCTCACCATTTGGTCGGGCGGCTCTAGCTCTCGATCTCTTGCCTCTTGGCGTCTACAAGTGGGACCTCGCAGCCCTGCTCGAGTCGTCGGGAGAATTGGAGACCGCGTCGCAGGAGAGGCTCGACCAATTGCTTTCTGCGTCGCCGGGGACGCGCGGGAAGCATCTGTCGCTGTCCGAACGCGACAGCGCGCTGGAAAAGGCCGACAAAGAGCTTATTGAGCTTACCACGCTCGGAGCTTCTCTCGTGACGACGTTCGACGGGCCGGAGACCTATCCGGGTCGCCTTCTCGAATGCTACCGCCCCCCACTCTTCCTCCAGATTCTTGGTGATGCAAGCGTTCTCCTCAGGGACTGCATTGCCATCGTGGGAAGCCGCAAACCGACGCCTGAAGGTGTCAGAGCCGCCTCCGACCTCGCGGGACAGTTGGCGGCGGCAGGTCTCGTGGTCGTCAGCGGCCTCGCGTATGGCATTGACAAGGCAGCCCACGCCGGATGTCTGGACGCAGGTGGTCAGACGATTGCGGTCCTGGGGTCCAGCGTCGACGAGATCTACCCCTCCATTCACGCTCCCAT
This sequence comes from Caldisericota bacterium, assembly GCA_026390215.1. Classification (GTDB taxonomy): domain Bacteria; phylum Caldisericota; class Caldisericia; order Cryosericales; family Cryosericaceae; genus Cryosericum. Next base: position 1,508 of record JAPLGJ010000228.1, on the reverse strand, counting down.
TGCGCGGACCATTGTGGCAAGCGGCGGGGGAGCCGTCATTTCTGAGTTTCATCTGCATACTCAGCCGACGGTCTATACGTTTCCGCAGCGCAATCGCGTCATCTCCGGGCTCTCGCTTGGGGTCCTCGTGGTGGAAGCTGCCAAGGAGAGCGGGTCTCTGCTTACCGCAAACTTCGCCCTCGAACAGAATCGTGAGGTCTTCGCGATTCCAGGGTCCATCTACGCTCCTCAGCATGTCGGAACGAATGCCTTGATCAAGTCTGGAGCCAAACTGGTACAGTCTGTCCAAGACGTCCTCGAGGAACTGCCGGGATACAAGGCCGTCGTCACCCCCGAGGAACGCCCGTCCGAGGCGCTGTCGCTGCAGGAACGGTCGATCATTGGCTGCATACAGACAGGGGGTACCTCTGTCGATCTCCTCTGTGAACGCCTTGCTTGGGCTGCGCCCCAGGTTCTCAGCGTTCTGACCAGTCTCGAACTCCGAGGTCTCCTGGTGCGCCGGGGACCGGACAGCTTCGCTATCGTCCAGTCTCGGTAGCATGGGCATAGACATCCGCGTCGTCGGCGGGGGCCTGGCGGGCAGTGAGGCAGCGCTGTCCCTGGCTCGTCTCGGTCTGTCGGTCGAACTATGGGAGATGCGGCCTTTGCGCAAGACCGGCATCCACGAAACCGACCGATTCGGAGAACTTGTCTGCAGCAATTCTCTTGGTTCTGACGCCTTGCGCGACGCAAGAGGCCTACTCAAAGCTGAACTTCGACTCCTCGGTTCCGCCATCGTGCGGTGCGCCGATGCGAGCCGTCTTCCTGCAGGCAAGGCCTTCGCGGTTGACAAGAACCAGTTCAGCGGCCTTGTCACTCAGAGCATCCAGCGTAGTCCGCTCATTTGCGTTCGCAGGGAGGAATACAGACGGCTCGACTCCTCGGTGCCAACCATCGTCGCAACGGGCCCTCTTACCAGTCCGGATTTTCTCGATGAGCTCCGAGAGCGCCTGGGACGCGAGAATCTGTTCTTCTACGATGCTGTCGCTCCGTCCATCTGGGCTCATTCCGTCGACCACAACGCCTCGTTTCTGAGCTCCCGAGGTGGGGATGCCGCCGACTATCTGAACTGTCCACTCACGAGGGAGGAGTACTACTCTTTTGTCCACGCGCTCCAATCCGCCCGACGACACCTCCCTGAGACTGCGGATGAACAGAGATTCTTTGAGGGATGCCTGCCCGTCGAGGAAATTGCGAGGAGGGGCGACGACGCTCTCAGATTTGGTCCGATGCGCCCAATCGGCCTCCGGGAGAGGCCCGAAAACTGCTTCGCCGTCATTCAGCTTCGCAAGGAGAACCGCGAAGGAACCGTCCTCGGACTTGTGGGATTCCAGACTTCTCTGGCCATCGCCGAGCAGCAGCGGGTGCTTGGCATGATACCGGCTCTCCGCAATGCTGAATTCGTGCGGTACGGCCTCATTCATCGGAATGCGTTTCTGCGCGGTCCTTCGGTACTGTCTCAGGATCTC
>JAPLGJ010000047.1 GCA_026390215.1 Caldisericota bacterium | reverse complement strand
TCCGACCCAAAGAACCTGCTCCTGACCGCCGATCTTGCGATGTATCAGGCCAAGAAAAGTGGCAAGAACACCATCTACGTCCTGGACAACCTGGCCGATCAGAAGCGGACTGCGTCAGGGTTGCAGCAATAGACGGCCAATTGCTCCCTATTCGTTGCATCTGAGGACGTTTTCCGTATACTTGTCCTGTTCGTGTTCCTACCATGCGGAGAGGTGGCTGAGCGGCTGAAAGCACCCGCCTGGAGAGCGGGTTGGTGGGTAACCCCTGCCACGTGGGTTCAAATCCCACCCTCTCCGCCAGTCTGGAACCGTCCATATCTGCGGTCAGATGTCTACGTCGGATCAATCCAGGTCGCCCATGCACAGATATGATGCTGTCCTCTTCGACGTCGACGACACGCTGCTTGACTTTGACGCCAGCGAGGAAGTGGCATGCAGGCACGTCTTCGATGATCGCACCGATTCCCCTGCTTTCCCGTTTGCTCTGTTTGCCGCAGCGTTCCGGAGTGTCCACAATGCCACGTGGGGCCTCTACATGGCAGGAACCGTCGGTCGTGCAGACGTTTTCCGCGTCACGTTTGAGCAACTTGCCGCCATGGGGTATCTGGACGGCATGGACCCCGCTGTGGCTGCGCTCACCTGTCAGGACTGGTTTGTCCTCCACAGCGTCCCGGAGCCTGAGGCACTGCGAGTCCTTGCACTTCTCCACGCGCGGTGCAGAACGGGGGTCGTCAGCAACTACGAACTTGCCGACATCCAGCGGAAACGGCTTGCCGCCTCGGGGCTTGCCGAGCTCTTGGACGTCATGGTCATCTCGGGCGACAGCGGCATCGAGAAGCCAGACCCGGCCATATTCGACGAGGCGCTCCACCATCTCGGCCTGAGACCAAGCCAGTGCCTGTTCGTCGGCGACTCGCTCGCCAGCGACGCCGCAGGTGCCCGGAACGCCGGCATGGATTTCTGCTGGTACCGTCGACATCACACGGCTCCCTTCGCCCCGACCACGGCAATGAACGTCATCGAATCACTCGCCGAACTCTCGACCCTGGTCGACGCTCCCGACGTCCCCGACGTCCCTGATTGGTGAGTCACCGTTTGACCAGTGCGTCCCGGAAGGCTACAATAGGTGGCGATCTAACGGCTCAACAACTTCACTTGAGCCCCTGAGTGGCCAATTGAGGTGACCTGATGGCACAGTACGCGTGCACCGAACTCAAGAAGCGGCAGGTCCTTACTGCCATGTTCCTGACGATCTTCATCGGGCTCCTCGGAGTCGGGGTCATCATCCCGGTCACCGCTCCCATCATCCTCAGCACGGCCTCTTCCGTCCTCCCGGCCGCCATGCCCTTTGCCACCAGATCGGTCATCCTCGGACTGCTCATTGCGTCGTATTCGGTCGCACAGTTCTTCGGCGCCCCCATGCTGGGCACCCTGGCCGACCGGTACGGACGCAAGAAGATGCTGCTCATTTCGCAGCTGGGAACAGTCGCCGCCTACGTCGTCTTCGCCGTCGGCATCCTGACCGGCCATCTCTGGATGCTGTTCCTTGGACGCATGACCGACGGGTTCACGGGCGGCAACATCTCGATTGCCCAGTCCATTATCAGCGACATCAGTGAACCGCAGGAACGGGCTCGCAATTTCGGCCTGGTGGGCGTCGCCTTTGGCCTGGGCTTCATTCTTGGTCCCATCATGGGCGGGGTGCTGGCCAACCCCAAGGTCCTGCCCTGGTTTGGTCCCTCGACCCCGTTCTGGTTCGCGACAGGACTGACTGCGCTGGCGACGCTGCTGGTCCAGATCCTGATCCCCGAAACGCTGTGCGTCCGCAGTACGGCCCGTGTGAACCTGCTCGCGGGCGTGGCGAATGTCCGCAAGGCGTTCGCCTACGCGAACCTCCGCGCCTTCTTCTCAGTCGTCTTCCTGATGACGCTCGGCTGGAACTTCTTCACGCAGTTCTTCCAGGTGTTTCTGATTGCCAAGTTCAAGTTCGATGCCGCCCAGATTGGGATGTTTCTCGGCTACATGGGCATCTGGATCGTCATCGCGCAGGGTGGCCTCCTGCGACCGATCTCGCGCCGGTGGGGACCATCACAGGTCCTGCGTGTTTCCCTGCTGTTCTCGGGACTGAGCCTGCCCATGCTTCTGGTCCCGCGCCAGTCGAGCTGGCTGTACGCCATCGTCCCATTCGTGGCCCTGTTCCAGGGACTCAGTCAGCCCAACGCAACGGCAATCGCGTCAGGACTCGCGACACAGGAGGAACAGGGAGAGATCCTCGGCATCAATCAGTCCATCACGTCGCTGGGCCAAGCCATCCCGCCGATCGTCGCAGGCATCATCACATCCATCAATATCAACCTGCCGATCGCCGCCGGTGCGACGGCGACGCTGCTTGCATGGGCGATGTTCATGATCCTCTGTGTGCGCAACAAGGCCTGCTCTGGAGTCACCGTATCCCCATGAAATGGATCCGATTGCAGGAACGACGCGTCCTGCCTCTTCGAGGCGTCGGCATGACAGGCAGGGCCACCCTCGCCATGATGGCGGCCAACTTCAATGTCATCGAGACATTCGTCCTGCCCGGAACCGCGTACCGCCATGCCCTGGCGGGAGCACGAACGCTGGCTGATGCCCGGCGCGCGCTGGAGAAGTACAACTTCACCGCCGACACTCCCGCGTTCGCCCGGCTGGTCGAATCGGTCGGCCCCGACATCATGGCACGATGCTCCCCGGTCGTGCCGCGCTCGTGGGTCTGGTTCGACCCGGAGGCCTTGGCCACACCGCACGTCTTCTCCGGACCCACAGGGCTGCAAGACGGTATCCGGGACTCATGGCTGCGACTCCTGGACATTCATACCATCCAAAGCGCTCATGATGCAGGCGTGACCGAGGCCGCGTACCTGTCGACCGCCTCCATGGCAGTCCTCGCACAACGCGCTGAGCTTCACCCCGGACTCTCGGGCCGGTCTTGGTCGCCTAGTATCAGCCTCGACGAGCCGAATGCCATTGTGCAATGTACGCTGGGTACAGGCGATGGGGAAGCAGCTTCCTGGGAGTGGACTGTCAGGACGACCGGCGAGGTCATCCGGCGGCCAACCTCGTCGCCCGCTGACGAACGCCCTGTTGTCCAGTCTGCACGTCTGGCAGCGCTCCTCGGTGACCGGATGGCCATGCCCTGCACCCTCGACTGGATCTGGGACGGCCAGGAACTGACGTTTCTGTCTGCCCTTCCTGCCGCCGCACACGCCACGGCACGAACATTCTCACGACGCGCGCTGGCTCGTCTGATACCGCGTCCACTGGGACCAATGGCCGCCGGCATCGTGGTCGACCTTCTCCACGATTTGTCGGAGGACGCCGGTGCACTGCTGCTCGGAGGCCGGATGCCACCGATCCCGGCAGACGTCGCGAGAGTCTTCGACGGTTTCGTGTACATCGACTCGTCTTTCGCCCGCAACCTTCTCGACCGCACCGGGCTGCCGCGAGAAGCGCTGGACTCTTTGCCGCTGCAGCAGACAACCGCCCGAGCCAGATTGTCTGCCACATCCCTCATCCGTCTTCCACGCGTGTCGCGAGCAGCGATGGCCGTTCGGCTTGCAGTTCCTCGCCTGGAACAATGGATCAGCGACAA
>JAPLGJ010000130.1 GCA_026390215.1 Caldisericota bacterium | reverse complement strand
GCCCAGGTGAACCCTGCGTGCGGTGACCTGGAGGTCAATGTAAAGATGCACGTCGCTCAGGCGGAGCAGGCGCTTGAGACCGGCGCAGACCTGATTGTCTTCCCCGAGCTGTCTCTCACGGGATACACACTCAAGGACCAGACGCTCGACATCATGCGCCCGGCCGACTGCCCAGAGTTCGCCCGTCTCCGTGAGCTCTCGCGCCACATCGCGATCTGTGCAGGCTTCGTGGAACGGGGCGAAGACGGCATTCCCTACAACAGTGCGTTCTTCATGGATGCCGGTGAAGTCCGCCACGTCCATCGCAAGATGTACCTGCCCACACACGGCATGTTCGAGGAACTCAAGTTCCTTGGACGCGGGAGACAACTCTCGGTCTTCGACACACGGTTCGGGCGGACTGGCATCGTCATCTGTCGTGACCTGTTCCATCCCCTCGAGGTGTCCACCATGGCAGCTCTCGGCGTGGAGCTGCTGCTAGCGCCCAGCGCCATGCCGGCACGCGGATTCGGCGGCGAGGAGCTGGCAATCGAGCAGACTGTCGGCCTGGCCCTCGGCTCTGCCAGCACGTTCCTCGGCATGTTCGTCGTGTATGTGAACCGCGTGGGATTCGACGACGGCCTCGGGTTCTACGGAGGCTCGGCTCTGAGCGACCCAGTCGGAGGGATCACCGTCTCGGCCCCGCGGTTCGAGGCAGTGCAGGTCCTCGGGACCGTCGACACAGGGCACATCGCACGACACCGCTACCAGCTGCCCATTCGCCGGGAGGAAGACCTGGCAATCGTGCGCCATGCTCTGGAAACGAGGAGGGACTCATGACGGCGGACGCCCTGGCACTCAACAACACACTTGTCTATGACTATCTCAAACGGTTCGTCCAAGAAGAGCTGCACACGAATGGGTTCACGGAGGCGTGCATTGCACTCTCCGGCGGACTGGACTCTGCGGTGGTGCTCAAACTGGCCGTCGACGCTCTCGGAGCCGATCATGTGCACGCCATCTTCCTTCCCTACAGCGCCAGTTCCGACGAAAGCAGACGTGATGCCCACACGATGTTCGAATTCTGTGGCATCCCCTGGCAGGAACTGGACATCAGCGGAATGGCCGATGCGTACCTTGCACTGCAGCCCGGCATGGACCGGCTGCGGACGGGCAACCTGCTGGCTCGCCTGCGCATGGCCGTCATCTTTGACCAGTCGAAGAAGGAAGATGCCCTCGTCGTCGGAACCAGCAACAAGAGTGAACTGCTGGTCGGCTACTCGACCTGGTATGGCGACATGGCATGTGCCATCATGCCCCTTGGCGACCTGTACAAGACCCAGGTGCGGTCGCTCGCGCGCCACATTGGACTGCCCCAGCAGGTCATCGCAAAGCCGCCCTCCGCCGACCTCTGGGCCGGCCAGACAGACGAGGGAGAAATCGGTGTGAGCTATGAGACGCTCGACCAGGTCCTGTACCTCCTGGTCGACCAGCGCTGTTCATCCACCGAAGTCAGCGCGGAAGGATTCGAACTCGACCTCATACACCGGGTCGAGCACAATATGCTCGCATCGCAGTTCAAGCGCGTCTCTCCTCCTATCGCCAAGCTGTCCCAGCGCACCGTCGGCATAGATTTTCTCTACCCGCGCGACTGGCGAAAGTAGCCCACGCCACCTCACAACATCGATCAACAGCAAACGCCCCGGCCATCGAACCGGGGCGTTTGCTGTCAAGCAGGAATGCGACTGATCCGCCAGGATCTAGTCTAGTAGAAGGTCTTGGCCTGAAGGACAATCTCGGCCGGGATGACGTGCGGCTGAATCGTCGCTTCCCTGAGGTCGGTGAAGGCGATGCGCTGCCCGACCTCACCCACAAGGACTCCCGACTTGCCTTCACGTACCGCGTTCACGGCCGCAAGGCCGAGTCGGGTGGCCAGAAGCCTGTCAAAGACGGTCGGCGAGCCGCCCCGCTGAAGGTACCCCAGCACCGTGACGCGTATGGACAGGTTGGTCGTGCTGGCCAACGCTTCTGCCAGTCCGTATCCTGCCACGGGCCTGCCCACAGCGGTCGGTTCGTGTGTGCCTACTGCGTATCCCTCGGCGACGACGACGATGGAGAAGTCCTTCCCTTCTTCCTTCCGCTGTTTGAGGTGTGTTGCCAGCGTCTCTATCGGCACAGGCTGCTCAGGGATGGCGATGAAATCGGCTCCCCCTGCGAGGCCGCCGTACAGTGCCAGCCAGCCAGACTGACGACCCATGACCTCCACGATCATAACCCGGTGATGCGCTGACGCCGTCGAATGGAGCTTGTCCAGCGCATCGCTGATGGTCGTGATCGCGCTGTCGAATCCTATGCTGAAGTCGGTGCCAAAGATGTCATTGTCGATGGTATTGGGCACGACGACGCACGGAATGCTGTTCGCATCGAATACTGCCGCCACACCGACGGCACTGCGGTCGCCGATGATGATACTGGTCGTGATGCTGTTGCTTTCCAGGACAGCGCGTATCTTCCCCAAGTTCTGGACCGCAAACTCGGACGACACCCGAGAACTGCCGAGAATGCTTCCACCCAGAGGAAGGATACCGGATACCGTCTTCTTGTTCATGATCTCGATGTCCCCGCGCACGAGTCCTTCGAACCCGTCTCGTACCATCAGGACATCGTATCCGAGCTCAAACGAACGTCTTGCAACGGAGCGAATGGCTGCGTTCATCCCTGGTGCGTCCGCCCCTGCCGTCATGACTGCGATACGTCTCATCTGTGTACCTCCTGTTGCCGTTCTGCTACCGGGTCACACCGGTGAACTGGAACTTCTCGGCACGGATACTGGGGAGCACCATCGCGCCGATTCCGAATGCTGAAGCCAGGACCGCGCGGTTCCGGCTGATTTCGACTGTGTGCGCAAGCATGTCGACGAGCCCCTGCGTGAACCGCAGGTTTCGAACACCATGCGTCTTGCGGCCGTTCTCGATGAGGTACGTGCCGTCGCGCGTCGTCCCGGTGACCACCGCACGCAGCGGCTCGACAGGGTTTCCGTACCAGAAGCGGGTCACGTAGATGCCTCGCTCAACGTGGGAAACCATGTCAACCTCACTGCTGTCGCCCGCGCCCATGAAGATGTTGAGGGGATAGGGGCCGATGTCATTTGGCTGCTGAAGCGAGTGTCCTGTCGTCGAGCGACCCATCTTGGCTGCATAGTAGGAGTCGTACACCACGTTCCCTCCCTTGCCTTCAGTCAGGAAATCGACACGGCGCTTCGGCATTCCCTCGAAGTCGAAAGGAATGGGCATTCCTGACGGATCCAGCCCGTCGTCGTACAGACTGACGATAGGCGAAACTAGCTGCTCGCCCTCATGTCCCTCCAGGAAACACGCGTGCTGCTCGACACTGCGGGCGGACAGCGCAAGATAGGCCAGCATGCCCATGAGCTCCTCTACGGCAAACGGGCTGAGGACGACGTCAAAGGCTCCGGGCTCGACCTCCATGGGGTGCCGTGTTTCGACCGCCGTGAGTACGGCTTTCTCGCCCACGGCTTCCGGATCGATATCCGCGACATCGACTGACGACATCCGTCCATACCCGGAACTGTCATCGCCCATGACGACGGCTTTCAGCGCTGCGACCGTGTACTGGTGATAGGCCGCCACACCCATCGAACTCACGACTGCCAGTTCGGAGCTCTGTACTTGATAGGTCCCAGCTGCGCGCAGGCCCTCGTGCTCCGCGCGCTCAATGACCTTCTTCACTGCCAGAATACGTTCTCCGGGCTGGGACGCGGCAGTTGCCGCAACCCATCCACCGACGCTTCCTGGGGCGATCGCCTGACGTAACGGAAGGCCTGGGAAATCGGGATCGTCGGTCATGAGCCGCGCAGCCTGTGACGCCTGCCGTACGACGAGCGCCAGTCCCTCGGGAGAGCAGTCGGTCGTCGAGGCACTTCCGACCTTCTTTCCGACGACACCGCGAACCTGAACCTGTGCCGTATGCTCGGCCACGTTCTGATGGATGATGTTCTCGGCATACCACGTGAGAGCGCTGTTCGAGGTCATCGTCACGATCTCGGTCTGGTCGGCGTCGGACGCGCCAAGCGCGTTGTGCATGAGGTCAAGAAGCAGTTCCTTACTCATGAAGCACCCCCACCTGAACATGGCGGAACCGAGCTGGCGACGTGCCATGCGACACATGTGCCACCTGCATGGGCTCTCCCTTGCCGCAATTGTCGACACCCCATACGTGATACAGTTCAGGACCGCCGATGCCGTCACAGGACCTCCAGAACTCGTACGTGACGCCGGTATATGTGGGGTTCCTGACCATGTCCTGCAGTTTTCCTGCCCTGATTTCCCACCCGATTTCACTGCCAAACTGGAAGTTCAGGCGCCGGTCATCGATGGACCAGCTCTTGATGCCATCCACATAGAGGCCGTCCTCGACGCCGCCGATCAACTGCTCGAAGGTTAGTTCGCCTGGTTCGAGGTTGATGCTCACCATGCGGACGATGGGAGAACGGGCGAAGCCGTCTGCCCTCATGGCTCCCATAGGTTCTTCGCCGACGACGGGTGCTGATGCACGCGAGTTGAGGTAGTGTTCGAAGATGCCGCCCCGCACCAGATACACTTTGCGGCCCTTCACCCCTTCGTCGTCATACGCGAGCCCGCCCAAGGCGTGGGGGATCGTGGCATCTGCAGTCAGATTGACGATGTCAGACCCATAACGAAAGCTGCCTTTCTTGTCGGTCGTCAGAAACGATGTCCCGGCGAACGACGCCTCCATCCCCATGACCCGGTCCAGCTCAGACGGGTGGCCACACGACTCGTGAACTTGCAGCGCAAGCTGCTGCCCCCCGACGACGAGGTCCTTGACTCCCGACGGGCATGGCTTCGCAGAAAGGAGTGCCAGTGCCTCCCTGGCGGTCGGCTCCGCATGTTCCAGAAGCTTCATCGCGTCGACGAATTCCCACCCCGACTGAGCATTGTCACCAGAGAACGACATGGGGTAGCTGCGGATCTGGACGCCGCCTTTCTCGCTTGCCGCCATGGCGCTGATGCCGGCTCCGCTCTCGACCCGGTCCTGGACAATGTATGAACCCTCGGACGACGCGAAGATCTTACGCTCCTTCAGAAACTGCATCTGACCTCGCGCAAGCACGACTCCCGGCAACATCATCGCCCGGGTGGCTTCGGCAAGCAGTCCAATCTTGTCAGAATCGGGGATCGTGAAGGGATCCACGTCCGCCTGGTGCGGTATCATGTCTTCGCCGGATGAGACGGGGGCCAGTACGACATCTTTCTTCTTTGCCAGCGCACTCGCGTTCGCTATGTCGACCGCCTCCTCGACGATATGGTCGGCCTCGGCGTCGGTCACGACGGACGATGATGAGAATCCCCAGGCTCCGTTCGCAATGACGCGGACTCCAAATCCACGCTGGTGTGCATGCACAACGGCGCGGGGTGCTCCCCCGACAACCGAAACGTCCTCGCGTTCCATGTCAACGAGACGACAATCGCAGTAGGTTGCGCCGAGGCGCTTTGCACCCGCAATGACCCGTTCCGTAAACTTGTCCACTGGCCACCTCCCTAGTCGATACGGTCAGTATATTGGAGCACCCGCCAAAAGCAACGCCAGGAGCCACGTGCCGTTGTTCCTGCCAGCCTCTTCTTTGCCAAATCGAGCGTTCAGGCTAGAATTGTCACGGTGATGAGATGAAGAAAACCGTTCAGTCGCATAGTCTGCGGAAACTGTTCCTCCACAATTGGCGCTGGCTGGCCGCCTTCGTCATTGTGGCAGCAAGCGTGAGCGCCACGACCATGTGGGCGCTCCGCGGAAAACAGACGGCGCTCCACGTGGCCTCGCAGTTCAAGACCAGTGATTACCCCATTGGGATCGTGGGCACACAGGACCAGGGATATGTCCTGACCGCAGCCGGCCAAGTGTTCTCACTGCTGGGGTGGACGAGCCAGAGCGAAGGCGTGGAGCTGGCGGACAGCCCCACGTCGTTGACGTTGAGTACGTCAGGCAAGTACCTTCTGGTAGCGGGACAGCGGCTGACGCTGCTGGACGACGCCCTTCGCCAGAAATGGTCGCGAAAGACGACAGCTCCCAGTGTCGTCGAACAAGCCGTATTCACGATCACCGGAGGAGTTGCCGTCGTCTACTCGTTCCTCGAGAACCAGTCCCGGCAGTTCGTCACCTACGACATTGCGGGCAAGTACATGGGCGGCTATACCGTTCCCGATTTTGGCCGCGGGTCACAGATCAGCCTTGCACGCAGCGGCATGCTCGTCATGACACTGGCAGGTGGCACCATCTACACCATCTCGCCGCAAGGAAAGGTCATCGCCAAGTTCATGGTCCCCAACCCTGACCAGAAACTCGCCGGGCTTACCACGGCTGTCGACGAGAGCGGTACACGCATCCTGGCCGGGTACAGCTTCAGCGTCTCAGGCGTAGCCGGTCCCCTTCCCCGCTATCTCTTTGACCAGACAGGAACAGAGATAGCCCAGATGACGGCCGCCTCCGACAATCCCGGCCTTCGTGCGCTGGGCAATTACTTCCTGACCTTCGGGCGCACTGCGGAACTTGTCGGTGGGGAGGGCCAGCAGCTCCTGTCAGCATCAAAACTCAACTTCAATGCGGTCGACGCCTCGATCTTCGACGGAGAGTGCGCACTCCTGTTCCAGGAGCAGACCACCTCTCAGACTGCGGTCTATTTCCTTGGTATCTACGACATGAAGACCCGCACACTGGTGCGCCAGTGGAGTACGGCTGAGAGCGTCGAGGTACGAGTATTTCAGCTGCCGGGAATGCGCTCCGTCCTTGCTCTCGCCACCGGTCTCTTCGTTCTTGCACCCTGACGGGAGGGATCCGTGGACCGCGACGAAGCGCGTAAACGCATACGGGAGCTCAAGGCGCAGATCGAGCTTCACAACTACGAGTACTATGTCTTGGACAGCCCGAGGATATCAGACGCAGACTTCGACGCCCTGATGCGCGAGCTCAAGACCCTGGAAGGCAACTTCGTGGATCTCGTGACTCCGGACTCACCGACACAACGCGTCGGCGGAACCCCGCTCGGCGGATTCACCACGGTTCGGCATCGCGTTCCGATGCTCAGCCTCAGCAACATGTTCTCCGAAGAAGACGTGATCCTCTTCGACGCCCGCGTCCGGCGAGCACTCGGACAGGATGACCCCGTCGAGTATCTGACGGAGGTCAAGATGGATGGGCTCGCCATCTCGCTTCGCTATGAGAAGGGTCTCCTGGTGGAGGGCTCCACGCGCGGAGACGGCGCAACGGGCGAAGACGTCACCCTGAACGTCCGGACGGTGCGCTCCATCCCAATGAACCTGGCCAGCATGGGGAGCCGCATTCCGGACCTGGTGGAGATCCGTGGCGAAATGGTCATGTTCAGGCGCGACTTCGAGGCACTCAATGCTGCGAGGGCTGCCTCAGGCGATCCGCTGTTCGCCAATCCACGCAATGCGGCAGCTGGGACCCTGCGCCAGCTGGACCCGCGCGTCACTGCTTCACGACCGCTGCACATGGTGGCCTATGCGCTGGGGGAGACATCGGAGGACCTGGTGCTTCCCACCCAGAAAAGCCTGCTGGACTGGATTGCCGGGGTCGGCTTCCGCGTGTCGCCGTTTGTGCGCCTGGTACGGACGCCCGCGGAGATGTGGGCGGCCACCCGGGAGATTTCGGCTGCCCGCAGTTCGCTGCCGTTTGCTGCCGACGGCATCGTGTTCAAAGTGAACGAGATATCGCTGCAGCACACGTTGGGTCAGACAGCCAAGGAACCGCGATGGGCCTCCGCCTGGAAGTTCCCGCCTGAAGAAAAGGAAACACGCCTCGAGGATATCATCGTCTCCATCGGTCGAACCGGCGTCGCAACACCGGTCGCCGTGCTCACGCCGGTGGAAATCGACGGGTCGGTCGTTGCAAGAGCGACCCTGCACAACGAGGGCGAGGTCATGCGTCTTGGCATCCTCATCGGAGACACCGTCGTCGTGCGCAAGGCCGGCTCGGTCATCCCCGAGATCCTGGGACCGGTGCCCTCTGCCCGCACCGGCATCGAGCGCCGCTTCATCATGCCGGCCGCATGCCCGGTGTGCGGCTCGCAGCTGGTACGCATCGAAGATGAAGCCGCCACCAAGTGCGTGAACGCCTCCTGTCCGGCACAGGTGCGTGAACGACTGCTGCACTGGTGCTCGAAAGACGCCATGGACATCCAGGGCATAGGGGAAGCAGTTGTCGACCAGCTTGTCACAGCCGGACTTGCCCACGATGTCGCCGACCTTTACGAACTGACGGAGGAACAGCTGCTTCGACTGGAGCGCATGGGACCTCTCGTCGCCCACAAGCTGCTGGTTCATCTGGAAGAGAGCAAGAGACAGGGTCTTGCCCGTGTGCTGTATGCCGTGGGCGTTCCTCAGGTCGGGCAGGTAGCCGCCCGTGATCTGGCCAAGGCGTTCGGCTCCATGGAGATGCTTGCATCGACCACGCCCGAATCCCTTGCCCACGTCTACGGTATCGGAGAGAAGACGGCGGAGAACATCACGGCCTTCTTCCGAGAAGAACACAACCGCACGCTCGTCGAGCGCCTTCGGAAGGCAGGAGTCCACATGGAGGGCACCGCGGCCCCCGGGGTGCAAGGTCCCCTCAGCGGCAAGGTCTTCGTCTTCACCGGCGAGTTGTCCGCGATCTCCCGCAGCAAAGCACAGGAACTGGTGCGTGCGCTTGGAGCCGAGACGTCGGAGACTGTCTCGCGGAAGGTGACCACGCTCGTCACAGGATCTGATGCGGGGAGCAAGATGGCCAAAGCCCGGCAACTGGGTATTGAGATCCTGGACGAACGGCAGTTCCTCTCTCTCGTTGGACAGGGGACCTGAGAAAACCCACACAGGAGGCATCATGGCAATGATCATCGACAAAGTGACGCTCGAGCACGTGGCTTCACTCGCGCGTCTCGAGATAACACCTGAACAGGAGGAATCTCTCCTGGGGGACCTCGAACGGATCCTGGGACATGTTGCTCAACTGAGCTCCGTCGACACGTCAGCCGTCGTGAACAAGCGCCCCGCCATGACCGAACTCCGTCCAGATGAGCCATCCGAGGGCCTGACCCGAGAAGAAGGGCTCGGTGGGGCACCGGCGATGCGTGACGGATTCGTCGTCGTGCGGAACGTCATGGGAGGCGACGATGCCTAGCGGACTTCCACGCACCCTGGACCAGTATCGTCTCGCCATTCGTGCGCACGAACTGTCGGCGGAAGAGTACCTGGACGAAACCCGCCGGCTCATCGAACAGGACGACCCCCAGGTGAGGGCGTTTCTGCACCTGCGCCTGGACGCCGCTCAGTCTGAGGCGCAAGCCGCCGACCCCGATTCTCCGCTCGCAGGTGCCCCGATAGCCATCAAGGACAACATCATGATGGCTGGCGAGCGCTGCACCTGTGGCTCCCGCATCCTTGAACACTATGTCGCCCCCTACTCGGCTACTGTCGTGCACTCCCTGATTGCCGGGGGAGCTGTCATCGTGGGCAAGACCAACCTCGACGAGTTTGCCATGGGCTCGTCGACAGAGAACTCCGCCTTCTTCCCGACGCACAACCCGGCTGACCTCACCCGTGTCCCCGGCGGGTCCAGCGGCGGTTCGAACGCTGCGGTCGCTGCAGGTTTTGCTCTCGGGGCAATCGGCTCCGACACCGGAGGTTCAGTGCGGCAGCCTGCCGCGTTCTGCGGGGTCGTCGGTTTCAAGCCAACCTATGGGCTTGTCTCGAGGTACGGCCTGGTCGCCTTCGGGTCCAGCCTCGACTGCATCGGCCCCATTACGAGAAGCGTCCGGGATGCCGCCATCATGATGAACGTGATGGCTGCCCATGATCCAAGAGATGCCACCAGCGTCAAGCGGCCCCACGTGGATTTCGAGGCCGCACTGCAGCCGTCCCTCGCCGGCAAACGCGTGGGCATCATCCGCGAGCTCCAGGGGCTGGATGTCCAGCCGGAAATCGCATCAGCCATGGAGACGGCCCGTGCAGCAGCCGTGAAAAGCGGCGCATCCATCGTCGAGGTCAGCCTGCCGCATATTCTGTCCGCTCTGCCCGCCTACTATATCATCGCGCCTGCCGAGTGCTCCGCGAACCTCGGACGGTTCGACGGCGTCCGCTATGGCCTGCACGAGGGTGGACGAGACATGACGGAAACATACAGCAGGACCCGCAATGCCGGATTTGGCGCCGAGGTGAAGCGACGCATCCTCATTGGCGCATTCGTGCTCTCGGCCGGGTACTATGATGCCTACTACAAGAAGGCGACCGATGTCCGCCAGCTCAT
>JAPLGJ010000040.1 GCA_026390215.1 Caldisericota bacterium | reverse complement strand
CATGGTCGCACAGTTGGGACTCTTCCTGGGCATGATGCTGGCTGCTCTCTGGCACTACGACTTCAGGCGTGAGGCAGACACCCGGCACCTGTCGTTTGTCAGCACCTTCATCTACCGCTTCGGCGTCGCCGGTCTGACGGTCTTCTTTCTGGAGAGTGTGGTCAGCGCGTGCATCTACCGGGTCCTGTCCCTCTTCATCCCCGGCCTCCACTTCGGTCTGCTGGCCGCGCTCGTCTATGGGCTTGTCCTTGCTCTCTGCTGGGGCTTCTTCCTGATGCTCTGGGAAAGAGCCCAGTTCCGATACGGTCTGGAGCATTTCTACTGCTGGGTACTGGACCGCTTCGGCGAGAGCGAGAAGAAGCACAAGATGATTGGGGTCACAACGGCTGGTGATGGGACGTGAACATCCTCCAGGGCATCCGTGACTACCGGCTTCTGAACAGGCATCTCTACCGATTCTCCAACGAGCAGATTCGCGCGTATCAGCTTTCTGAACTCCAGAAGCTGGTCGTGTTCTCCATGAACCACGCGCCTTTCTACAGCGACCTGTACAGAGGACTGCCCGTGGGGAGTCTGGAGGATTTCCGGCAGCTGCCGTCCATCAACAAACAAATCATGATGGACCATTTTGATGACATCAACACCTGCGGCCTGAAGCTCGCGGCGGTGCGAGACTATGCCGTCCAGCGGGAACTTTACAAGGAATACCTGGGCTATTACCAGGACCAGTACGTGATTGGCCTTTCCAGTGGCACCAGCGGCAACAAGGGCATCTATGTCACACCAAAGACCATGACCGAGCGGCTTCCCTTTGCCTTTCTGGCCAGAAGCGGCTTATCCAGCAGGGACCTTCCCTTCCGCATTCTGTTTCTGCTCAGGGTGTTCAGCCAGGGCTTTGAGGATATCAATGCCCCTTTCATTCACCTGAACTACCTCAGCACCATGACGCCGGTCGACGACATCATTCGTAGAATCAATGATGACCGCATCAACATCCTGATGGCACCCCCCAGCCTGGTCCGACAACTGCTGCCGTGGGCCGGCACGATCACAAGGCCGCTGAAGATGATTGTCTCGTATGCAGAAGTGCTGGAGAAGGAGGAGAAGGAACGCTTTCGACGAAGCTTTGGAACGCGGGTCATCGAGATCTACCAGGCCAGTGAAGGGCAGATTGGCAGCACCTGCCGGTGTGGCAACCTGCATATCAACGAGGACCTGGTCTTTATCGAACTCTACGACAAGAACGGGGAGCCGGTGGACCGTCCGGGACCCCTGGGAACACGGATGCTCCTCACAAATCTCATCAATACTGCACAGCCCCTGATACGGTACGAGATGAATGATCTCATCCAGCTGGGCGAACGCTGCCCCTGCGGCAGCTCGTTCAGAGTCATCGACAAGGTGCTGGGAAGGAATGACGACGTCCTCTACCTTGCCAACAAGAACAACATTCTGCAACCCGTCTACCCCGATTTGGTGAGCCGATGGATTATCACGACGAGTGACAACATCCGAGAATTCCGGGTTAGCCAGATCTCCCATTCCAGACTGGAAATCACCATCGACGTGCTTGACTCAACGGGTGAGACAGGGGCTGCCGTGGTTGAACGACTGAGGGACCGTCTGACGAGCGAGTTGTCCAGCTACGGGATCGATGCCGATGTAGGTATCCGGGTAGAGGCCATACGGCTTCCGGAAACCATGGCCAAGTACAAGCGCTTCATCGGTCTAGCGCCGGAGGCTGCGGATGACTCCTGATCTGGCCGGCAGCTACTCGAACAGCGCCGTGCTGGCGTAGCGGTCTCCACGGTCGGGGAAGATGACCACGATCACGCCGCTTGCCAGCGTGCGGGCCAGTTCCATGGCTCCCCAGAGCGCCGCGCCACAGGAAATGCCGGCATTGATGCCTTCCTTGCGGTAGATCTCGCGCGCGATCCCAAAGGCGGGGGCGTCTTCGGTCATCCGCAGTGTCATGTCCAGGTTGTCGAAGCTGAAGATACCGGGGGTATAGGCCGCCATGTTGCGCAGTCCCTGGATCTTGCTGCCGGCAATCGGCTCGACCCCGACGACCTTCACCTGTGGCGCCTGCCTGTGCATGAAGGCGGACAGTCCGGTCAATGTGCCGCCCGTCCCCATGCCGGCCACCACATGCGTCACGTCCGGAACGTCCCGCAGGATCTCAGGGCCCGTCGTCTCCTCGTGCGAACGCGGGTTGGCGCTGTTCTCGAACTGGTTGAGGTTGACCCATGACGGGTCTTCAGCCAGCATCTGCTGTACGGTCCTGATGGCCAGGTTCGTGCCGCCGGCAGCGTCGGTGAGCACGATATCCGTGCCGAACATCTTCATGACCTTCCGCCGCTCGATGCTCGCGCTCTCGGCCATCACGGCACGGAACCTGTAGCCACGCAGAGCGGCGATCATCGCCATGGCAATCCCAGTGTTCCCGCTCGTGGCCTCCAGCAGCTGAGCGCCGGGCTTCAGCACCCCTCGTTCCTCGGCGTCTCGGAACATCGTGAGGACCGGGCGGTCTTTGACGGATCCCCCGGGGTTGTTGCCCTCCAGCTTCGCCAGGATGCGGACCTCGGGACTTGTGCTGAAGTGTTGAAGCTCGACGACTGGTGTGTTGCCGATCAGATCAAGGATGGAATTTGTTGTCATGTGATTTCTCCTTTAGGAGCGCGAGGGGTACGTTGACGCCATGGGGTCTGTCCGGAAGGACGTGGCGCGAGGTCTTGGCAGGCATGAGGTCCCCGGTGAGGCCTGCTCGCATGACCTCTGCCTTCGTGACATGTTCTCCGGCTCTCCAGGCAGCGACTGCTATGTGGTCACTGCTGTAGTCGACAAAATGGACGGGCACGTACTTGTATCCCATGCGCTTGAGAGCGTTGTAGCGGTGATGGCCGTCCAGGATCACCATGGTCCGCTGGTCCACGATGATGGGGTCCTTGATCATGCCGTCGCGCACCAGATCGCGCTGGACTCTCATCAGGTTCTCGTTCAGAATCTGCTCGTGTTGCTTCAGGGCATTCACGGGTACCAGTGTTATCGTCATTCATTCTCCTTCTCTGCATGCTCGCAGTAAACAAGAAGCCTCCCGTCTCCGGGAGGCTTCGCATGTTCCGTGTCAAGATGTGCGACTAGCGACGCCTCTCGGTATGCTGCGTTTCACACATGCAGGCCGTCATCGCTACGATAGTCATACTTGTATTGTGTCCCGGCAAGACTCCGCGTCAACCTTTCCTCGTGACGGTATCATGAATCCTGGGCGTCCAACGCCATCTGGTAGAGATACCAGGTCTTGTAGCGGATGCCGCCTGCCCCCTCGATCTCGCGCCAGCTGCGCACATTCTCCTCGCCGATCAGCGATCCCTCGGCCACGCGGTAGCCGTGCGCACGCCCCCAGGTGAACAGCTTGGAAAACATTGCCGCAGGCACCCCCTTCGAGCGATAGTCGGGAACGACGAACATCACCAGCGCACGCCCGGCGTCGATCCGATTGCGATACAGGAGGAACGTCAACCACCCGAAGGGAAACAGCCGTCCGTTCATGTGTCGGAACACCTGATTGTAGTCCGCACACGAGGCGACCAGCCCGATAGGGCGTCCCTCATCCGTTCTGGCGATTGCAACCCACTCGGGTCGCACGAACTTCTTCATGTCGCGCACCATGATGCGCACGTCCTCGATGGAAGGAGGTGTCAGGTCGGCCCACTCCGCGGGCATCGCCTCGTCCACGATGCGTTTGATGTCGCGGGCAGTCCCTTCCAGGTTGCCCATGTCCGCGTTGTCGACGTGGTAGTGGTAGCGCGCCATGACCTTCTGCATGAGCTTTTCGCGGTAGTCACTCACTGTGCGCATGTCAAAGCGCCAGGCCCCCAGCCGGGCGTCCACCGTGAAGCCGTAGCGCTGCATGAATGTGTTGTAGTAGGCGTGATTGTAGTTGGTATACACCATCGGGGGGTCGTCAAAGTTCATGGCCAGCATGCCATGATAGTCATCGTCGTTGGTCGGCGACACCGGGCCCTTCACGATCTGCGTGCCTCGACTCCGCAGCCAGTTCGTGCCCGCATCGAGCAATGCGTTGGCCTGGTCCCAATCGTCGACTACGTCAAACAGGGTGAAGGCGCCATAGTGCGCACCCTTGGCGGCGCTAAGCTTCGTGTCGACCAGGACCGCTATGCGGCCCGCAACACAGCCCTTGTCGTCGCGTGTGACAAAGAAGGCGTGCGGGTTGTCCTTCAGGACAAATCCGGCACGGCCGGTGACAATCGCCATCATCTCCGAACGGAGGACCGGCACCCAGGCATGGTGCCCACGGTACAGGCGATAGGGGAACTCGACGAATTCCCGGAGCCCCCGCCTGGTGGTGACTTCTTCCGCGACAACCTTCATGCGCCTGTTCCTGCAGGGGTGGCAGCCCTCCGCTCAGCCAGCTGACGCTGGATGTCCTGGTACCGTTCGCGTGTGATCGGATAGAACAGCATAGCCACAATTCCTCCCAGGAAGATGAGTCCGGAGAAACCTCCGACGAGCAGGCGGATCGTCAACACCGAGCGGGGCGACTGTACGGCTCCGGCGACGTATCCTCCCACGCTCAGCATCACCCCGACAAGTGCGATGGCACCGGCTGAAGCCAGCTTCTGGAGGAACGTGCTGAAGCCGTAGTACATGCCTTCACGCCGCGTGCCGCTTTCCAGTTCGTCGAGTTCGATGCAGTCGGGGATGATTGCGCTCGGCAGGACGTGCGAGCTGCTGATGCCGATGCCGGCAAGAAACAGAAGTGCATAGACCACCCACGGACCGGGGACCGGGACAGCGGCGATGACCGCCAGCACGCACACGACAAATGCCGTCCCCGCGATGTACGCCGTCTTCTTGCCCAGACGCCCGGATGCCCAGACCCAGAATGGGAGAAACAGAACGGCGGTGACGAAGAGGATGGCAAACAGGAGCGAGCTCTGTGCCTCCATGTGCACCACGTAGGTCGCGTAGTAGAGGAACACGGCGGATACGACATCCACGCCCATCCACGTGAAGAGGTACATCAGCAGAGCGGACCTGTACGGCTTGTTGGCAAGAACCTGTCGGACTTCGGCTATGAAACCGTCCCGCGCCCGACGGCCCACGGCGGCGAGCGGCGGTTCCCGCGTTGTGACAAACACCACGAGCGGCGGAACGACGATAATGGCTGCCACCACCCACGCCATGGCGACGTAGCCCCGCGGTGCAGAAACGAACCTCTCGACAATGGCGCGAGGAACGACAGCCGCGACGAGTCCCAGGACGATCGAGAAGAACATGCGAAACGAATTGAGGGCGGTCCGCTCGTCGTAGTCTCCGGTCAACTCTGCGGCAAGCGCCTGGTAGGGAACTGCGTAGGCCGTGAAGAACGTTATGTGCAGCGAGTAGGCAAATGCGTAGTAGACAAACAGCCCCCCTTGCGACAGCCGTTGTGGAACGACCCACATGAGCACAAACGTCAGAGCAAAGGGGAGGGCTGCTCCGACGAAGAACGGTCGGCGGCGGCCAAGGGGCGTACGGAGATGGTCCGAAACATAGCCGGTCAACGGGTCCGTAACGGCGTCCCAGAACTTGCCCGCCAGGAGGACGACACCCGCCAGCGCGGGGTTCAGATGTGCCACGTCCGTCAGGAAGAACAGAAAGAGGAGTGAGGTGACCGTGTACGAGACCGTATTGCTCGTATCGCCGAATCCATAGAAGAACTTCTGCCAGAAGCTCAGCCTCTGCCTCATCGGCGGGCCAGTCTCACACAGATGAAATCATCAGGATGTCTTGCTCTGATAATCCTCAATCGCCA
This sequence comes from Caldisericota bacterium, assembly GCA_026390215.1. Lineage (GTDB taxonomy): Bacteria > Caldisericota > Caldisericia > Cryosericales > Cryosericaceae > Cryosericum. Next base: position 1,027 of record JAPLGJ010000040.1, on the reverse strand, counting down.
GGTGCAGTGCCTGAACGGCATACCCGGCACAGCGCCACTTGGATTCGGGCAGGCCGCCCTGCAGGGCCGACAGATACGACATGTCGAGCGCCAGCGCCTCGCCGACGGTCTTGCCCGGCAGTTCCTTGCTGAGCACAGAAAGCGTTGCGATCAGCGCCGTACACCCCGCAATCCGGTATTTGGCATCCGTGATGTGGCCTGCGTCAACGCTGACGAAGAACGTCAGTTCGACGGCGTCCGCGTTGTCGGTGATGTGACCCGTACCCGAAGGGTTCTCGATGTGCCCGATGTTGCTCGGGCTCATGAACTCACGGATCGTGGCACGACTGTACTTGTCCACGTCACCTCACGCCATCGAGCGCAGGAACCTGACGAGGCCGGGAATGACGTCTGCGGCGTAGTCGACGTCCTTCTCGGTCGTCGCAGAGCCAAACGAGAGACGTATGGACGACTTCGCTTCCTTCAGGTCACAGCCGATGGACGTCAGCACATGTGACGCCAGCGTTTCCAGCGCGTTGCACGCCGAACCGCCCGCTGCGATGATACCGGCCTCGTTCATGGCGAGGAGCAATGGTTCGTTGTCGATCCCCTCGATACGAATATTGAGGTTTTGTGGCACACGCTGCTTCATGTCACCGTTCACGACGATCCTGTCGATGCGCGCCGAAAGCTTGTCAAACAGCATGTTCCTCAGCGCCGTCAGACGCTTGAGCTCCGCCGGCAGTCGTTCCTTGCCTAGCTGCGCCGCCTTGCCGATCCCGACGATGCCGGGAACGTTGTGGGTTGACCCGCGCAATCCCCACTCCTGTCCCCCTCCGTCGATGAACGGATACAGTGCGGCCTGGTCACGAACAAACAGGACTCCCACACCCTTGGGACCGTTGAACTTGTGCGCAGAGACACTCAGAAAATCGACTCCCAGGGCATTCACGTCGACGGGGATATGCGCAATCGTCTGGACGGCGTCGGTGTGCATGAGAGCTCCGTGGTCATGAGCCACGCGCGCGATGTCGGCGACAGGCTGGAT
>JAPLGJ010000182.1 GCA_026390215.1 Caldisericota bacterium | reverse complement strand
TTCGTCTGCCCCCATGCCGAGGAGAAGCGACAGGTTCTCCCCGCCGCCTTGCCGCTTCTCTTCTGGAAGACGGTACGCTGGAATGGAGTATACGCGCCCTTTGTTGGTGAAGAGCAGCATGCGCTGCTTCGTGCGGACGGTAAAGTACTTGCTGATGTAGTCGTCCCGCTTCAGGTTCATACTGGCGACTCCCAGTCCTCCCCGACCCTGAACCTTGAACGTCGAACTCGGGATAATCTTCGCGTAGCCATTCTTGGAAATGACGACCATGACCTCTTTGTCTTCGATGAACTGTTCGTCATCGTCCTCCCCGCGGCCATCGTCCTTCAGGATCTGGGTGCGGCGTGGGTTCCCGTACTTGCGGGCGACTTCGACAAGCTCATCCCGGATGTAGACGCGGATCCTGTTGGGGTCTGCCAGCATCGCTGAGAGTCTCGCGATCTCTGTCTTGTTCTCTTCCACCTCTTTCGTCAGCTTCTCGACCTCGAGCGACACCAGAGACCGCATGCGCATCTCAAGGATCGCCTCCACCTGCCGGTCGTTGAGTCCAAAGCTCTCGGCGAGGCGAGCCGATGCGTCGTCCATAGACGAAGACGCGGTCAGGATTTCCGTCACTCGCTTGATGTTTCGAATGGCGATGACAAGACCGTTGAGGACGTTCAGGCGTTCCTCGTGCTTGCGGAGTTCCAGAGCGAACCTCTTGCGAAGCGTTGCCTCGCGGAAGTCCAGGAATGTGGCCAGAACATCGCGCAGGGGGAGGGTGCGCGGCACGCCGTACAGGATTCCGAGCATGCTGACATGAAAGTGCTGCTGGAACTGCGTGTGTCTGCGCAGCAGCAAGTCAACTCGCTCAGGAATCGCATCCTTCTTCAGGTCAAGCACAACCCGAATGCCCTCGCGGCTGGATTCGTCGCGCAGGTCGGACAGTTGGTTCAGGCGCTTGTCCTTCATCAGGTCGGCGACTTTCTGGACGAACTCGGCCTTGTTCACCTCAAACGGCAACTCGGTAATGATGAATCGCGCCTTGTTGCCGTCCTTCTCGATAGTGTACTTCCCTCTCGTGACAATGTTGCCCCGACCTGTAGCGATGTATTCGTCGATGCCGTCCGAGCCAACCACGACACCGCCTCCAGGGAAATCGGGACCCTTGACAAACGATCGGATGTGGACCGGGTCCTCGGGTTCACTGCCGATCCGACAGTCCAGCATATATTTCAGGGCGTCGATCAGCTCTCCGAGGTTGTGAGGAGGGATATTGGTGGCCATGCCCACGGCGATTCCGCTGGAACCGTTGAGCAGAAGCTGCGGCACTTTGGCCGGCAGGATGGTCGGTTCCTCCAGGCTGTTGTCAAAGTTCGGCGTGAACTCGACGATCTCCTTGTCCAGCTCATCCAGCATCAGTGCAGAGACGGGGGCCAGCCGAACCTCGGTATAACGCATAGCTGCGGCAGAATCGCCGTCAATGGATCCGAAGTTGCCGTGGCCGTCAATCAATGGATATCTGAGCGAGAACTCCTGCGCCATGCGGACCAGCGAATCATAGATAGCAGTATCCCCATGAGGATGGTACTTGCCCAGAACGTCGCCAACGATACGGGCGCTCTTCTTGTACGGCTTGTTCCAGAAACACCCCAGCTCATACATGGCGAAGAGGATGCGGCGATGCACGGGTTTCAGACCATCACGGAAGTCCGGCAGCGCTCGACCAATGATCACGCTCATGGAGTACTCGAGGTAGGACTTCTTCATTTCGTCCTCGACGTAGACGTTGAA
>JAPLGJ010000064.1 GCA_026390215.1 Caldisericota bacterium | reverse complement strand
AGTGATCTTGGCCACGATAGCGTCGTTCGCGGTCTGGGCGCCATTTGCCGTGTCGTTGTGGGTGAAGACGCCGAAGTTGATGCGTGCGATGGTTGGCTTGACTGTGACCTTGCCGGTGCCAAGCACGCTGACGGTCGGTGTCGGAATGGTCAGCGATGTTTCAGCCTTGACGGACTGCCTTGCCGCAAGGGCGGGTGAAAAGGCGATGACAGCCGCAATGGCCACGATGGCGATGGACTGCAGTGCAACAAACGCAAATCTCTTCTTCATGGCATACCTCCTGTAGTGCATTGGCAGGTCTCCCTGCTCTCATGTTCGACGAACTGATTTCCGTCGTCATACCTACGACGCATGACCGTCCCCCAAGTTCCCGAAACCTGACCCCTGATACTCAAGAGGTTCCGGGAATGACCGCAAGCATCGGTCACCGGATTACATCAACCTGTCATTCTCTTGACGCCATGGACCTTGATACTTGCGACCGAGTGGGCCAGGTCCTCAATACGAGGGTCGTCTTGTTCTGTCAGCTGATGCCCCTGCTGGTCCTCTACCTGCACGGCGGCATGGGACTCGTCGACGATACACACGTCCTCGAATCTGGCGCCGCGTATGACCGCGAGGTACTGGTCCTTGAGGATTGCCCCTGCAACGCACCCGACATAGGCATCGACCGACGTTCGCACCCGCTCCGGCAATTCCTTCAGGAGCACCAGGTCGGAGACCATGAACCGGCCGCCGGGTCGCAGGACCCTGTAGAGCTCCCTGAACACGTTCTCCTTGTCCGGGACCAGGTTGATCACGCAGTTTGAGATAGCGACGTCGACCGAGTTGTCAGGCAAGGGCAGTGCTTCGATGTCTCCCAGCAAGAACTCCACATTGTCGTATCCGCCGGCCGTCGCGTTGGCTGTCGCCTTGGCGATCATCTCCGGCGTCATGTCCACGCCGATGACCTTGCCGGTCTTGCCGACTCTCCGTGCGGCGAGAAAGCTGTCGAACCCGGCGCCGGATCCCAGGTCCAGGACGACGTCCCCTTCTTTCAGGGCCGAGAAGGCGAGAGGATTGCCACAGCCGAGGCCCAGGTTTGCACCCTCGGGGACCGCCGCGAGGTCCGCGTCCGTGTACCCCAGACCCTTGCTGATGTCGCCGGCGTCGTCGGGCATGGGGCGGCATCCTGAGCCGCACCCACATGCCGAGCCCATCGCTATCTTCCCGTACTTGTCCTTGACGATCTCCTTGATCTTCTGGTCGATAGGCAGTTCACTCATTTCTCCTCCTTGGCGTCCATCCAGACGGCCCGCATCACCGGTCCCACGAAACCCCTGACCATGTCGCCAAAATCATCCGCCCTGAACATCATCAGGAAGCCCAGCTTCCCATCCTTCATGGAGGTTGCGATCACCAGCTTGTCGCCCGCTACGAGGCCGACCTTCTCCCGCAGGTCCTTGGGAAGGATCATCTGCCCACGGTCGTCGATCGTGACGACGGATTCCACCTTGCAGCATTCGGCTGTCGATGGTGTGCAGCAACCCTGTTTCTGCTTGTTGTCTGCCATGGTACCTCCTATCCGTACAATCAGCAACTACTGATATTGTGGATAGTGCTGAGTTCGTGTCAAGACCCCATCGTACAGGGTCGATTCAGAATTGGCATTCTCCTGGGCAATTGCTGTCCGGATGCCTGTCCATTCGGCATGCTGTGCATTCATGAAAGCAGTCGTTGGAGCGAGTATACTGCATGCAGGTTCCTTGAAGACACGATTGATTCTTGCGTCGTACGAAGGTTCGTGGTTCAGAGGAGGTACCTCATGCTACATAGACGAAGCTTTTCAGCGCTCATCGTGATGGCCATACTTGTCATGTTGTTCGCCGGCTGTGCCTACAAAGCGACACCAAGCCCCACACCCAGCCCGTCGACGGGCGGCAACACCATCACCGTCACGGCAGTGGGGATGGCATTTGACACCAGCACTATTACTGTGTCTGCGGGCGCGCACGTGACGATCACGTTCATCAACAACGACAACGGCATCCCGCACAATATCGCCTTCTACACGTCGTCCTCGGCGACGACCGTCATCTACAAAGGCAAAACGACGACGGGTGTGGCGACGATCACCTACACGTTCGATGCTCCGACGACACAGGGAACCTACTTCTTCCGCTGTGACGTGCACCCGAACACGATGACAGGGGAGTTCATCGTCAAGTAGGAGGCGAGAAAGCAGGCAGGCACAGGGCCTGCGCCGGCTACTGGCCTGCCCCGCTCCGCGCGCGTTCGTACTGGGCGCCGCACGTGTAGCAGCGCCGGTCGTGGACGCAGATGGGACTGCCACATGACGGGCAGACCCACCGAGTGTTCTCGATGGCCATGAACCGGTCCAGCCCCAGTTCGCACATGTGGTCCAGGTTCTCGATCATGCTCATGCCATATTTGGTCCGATAGCGCAGGTCCAGCTGTCGCAGTCGCCGGCAAGGGTACTTCGTGCAGTCGAAACAGAAGGTGGCGCCCTCGGTTCTCTCGGCACACAGCTTGATACCGCAGACCGTGCAGTGTTTCTGCTGGGGTCCCTCTTGGGAGAGACACCCGGTACAGCGATTCCTGTCGCGCAGGCGGGCGAGACAGATGCCGCAGTCCATACCGCAGGGTGCCATCATGGACGCCGGAATGCTGGTCGTGCGTTTCAGGTTGTCCTCACTTGACGTCGGGCGTTTCAAAGTTTACCTCCGCCGTCGACTCGAGCCGGACGATACCGCCATGACTCAGGGTCGTGTTCCACTCGTTGATGACGTCACGCGCCTTCACGTTGTAGTTGCTGTGGGCGTCTTTCACCAGGACGACGTCGTAGCCCAGCTCGTGTGCTCCGCTGCACGTGGCTTGGACACATCCGTGGGTCACGAGGCCCGCCACGACTACAGTACGCACATGCAGGGCATCCAGCTCTGCCTTGAGGGGCGTGTCTTCGAAGGTGTTGCCGTGGTGCTTGCGGATGAAGTTGTCTGACTTCAGCGGGATGAATGCGCGGTGCAGTTTCCACCCGTCCGTCCCCTCCACCAGTGACTTCTCGGTGGAATGCTGGACCCAGAACACCGGGACCTTGGCCGCGTGCGCCTTGTCCGCCAGCAGACGGATGTTCGCCAGCAACCTGTCCTCGTCGTAGATGGGAAGGGCCTTCTCGAATAGCTCCCTCTGCACGTCGATGATCAGCAGGGCGGGCTTGCCCCCCATCGCGCGCGTGTTCAAAGCTGCGGTCGAAGTCTCAGCCGGTTTCGCAGCGGGCGTCGTGTCAGACCACTGCCTGGTTCCCCTGCGGATGCCGGTCCGTGCCCAGCGGTAGTGAGCGCCGGCGCATGAGTTGACGTAAGCAGCCAGCGTGCTGGTGCCCGTCCACTTGTGGCGTCCCGGCGTGAACAGTTCCTCCTCGGACAGTGACCCTGCCAGGTCCAGCATGTGCTTGTGTGATGTCTCCAGCTGATTCCTGATGCCGTCCAGTTTGGCGTTCTTGTACCGCTCGTAGATGTCCTGGTTCAGTGCAGGCAGTTCACTCCAGTTGTACCCCTTCGCCGGCGTGGCCGGCATCTGGCCGCGCAGTCCCGCTTCGTACCAGCCAACGAACATCCTCTGCCATTCCAGCAGATGTGCCATGATATCCTTGACAGACCAGACGCCGATGGCGCCCGGCCGGACCATCTTCTCCGGCGTGAACTCGGCGATCTGCTTCATCAGTGCCTCGTACTCCTTCTGAGCTTCGCCCAGCAGTTCCTGCTTGTTGGTCGGTTTTGGCATGACCGCCTCCTTGCGTGGTATTCCGTATATCAGTCGCGATGACTTCGTTCAGCATACACCAGATTCCACGTTCATACTTCATTCACAGATGGTCTTGACACAGCGACCAGCGGTCGCTATGGTAAAAGCGAACGGTGGTCGCTTAAAGGAGATGAAGATGCCCAAAGGAATTCCACTGACTGAAGATGAGGTTTCCCGCCGCCGCTACGAGATTTTCGCCGCCGCTACGCACCTCTTTGTCGAGAAGGGTTTCAACGAAACCTCGATGCGTGAGATTGGCGAGGCCGCGGGGATTGGCAAGACGACCCTCTACGACTACTTTCCCTGTAAGGACGAGATCCTGATCTCCTTCGTCATGGAGGAGGTTCACCAGATGACGGCGTGTGCCACGGAGATCATTGCCCAGGACACGAGCGCCGGCGAGAAGCTCCGTCGTATCCTGAGCAGGCATCTCGACTACATGGTGGAAAGCAAGCTCCTCTACCTGAAGCTCACCTTCGAGACGCAGCGCTTGAGCTTCGACAGTCAGCAACGTATCCAGACACTCCGTCATGCCTACCAGGACATGCTTTGCGACCTCGTGCGCGAGGGCATCCAGAACGGCGAGTTCCGACCGGTCAACCCGCTGATGGCGGTTCGTGGCATGTTCTCCATGCTGACGTCCGCCATCTACACGTCGCGTCCGACAGGCACTCCGCAGGAAATGCTGCACGAAGCCCTTGACATCATCTTCAAGGGCATGGAGACGAGGTAAGTCTTCTGTAGAGGAGGCTCTTATGAACCTGTTCGTGCTCCCGTTGTCCGATCCACAAGCCGACTTGGCGACCGTCGGCGGCAAGGGTGTGTCGCTCGCCAGACTCACACGAGCCGGACTGCCCGTCCCCGACGGGTTCCACGTCACGACCGAGGCGTACCGCCACTTCGTTGACGCCAACAACCTTCAGCCAGGTGTCCTGGCAGCGCTGGAACGGGTGGCTACAGTGCAGTCCGCAACGCTCGAGATAGCTGCCCAGGCAATCGGCCGGCTGTTTGCCGACGGGGCCATGTCACCAGAGACGTCGGCCGCGATCCGCTCGGCATATGACGCGCTCGATTCTCGTCACCCGTGGCCCACGGGGCATCTCTCGTCCCCTGTCGCCGTCCGTTCCTCGGCCACTGCCGAGGATCTGCCCGGGGCTTCCTTCGCGGGCCAGCAGGACACGTACCTCAACATCTGCGGTGCGGAGGCCGTCCTTCAGGCTGTCCAGAGATGCTGGGCATCGCTGTGGACCGGGCGCGCCATCGCCTACCGACTGCGTCAGGGCATTGCACCCGACAGCGTTGCGCTGGCCGTCGTGGTGCAGCTGCTCGTCCCCGCTGATGCAGCGGGCGTCCTGTTCACTGCCAACCCATTGACGGGCAAGCGCAGCGAGGCTGTCATCAATGCCGCCTGGGGCCTGGGCGAGGCGATCGTCGGCGGTCTGGTGACGCCCGACACGATCACCGTCGACAAGAACACGGGTCGCGTGATCCGGCGCGAGACATGCGGCAAGCGGGTGATGACCGTCCGCACCGCAGCAGGCACGGAGGAGCAGCCCGTCCCCGACGCACTGAAGAACGAGGCCGTGCTCAGCGACGAGCAAGCCGTTGAGCTGACACGCTACGGTTCCCGGATCGAGGACCTCTACGGCATACCGATGGACATCGAGTGGACCCTGGAGGGCGGACAGTTCGCCATCGTCCAGGCGCGTCCGATTACAGCTCTGATGGACGAAGGAGGTTAGCGTGTCCTACACAAGAGGCTACGATCCGCAGAGCGGTGAATGGAACGACTCCCTGCTGGGTGAGTTCCTCTGGTCCAGCGTCAACGTCAGCGAAGCCGTGCCTGACGTGATGACGCCTGTCACGTGGTCCCTGTGGCAGATCTTCCATCACGATGCCAACCCAATCAGGGTCCCTGGTGACTACGCGTTCTGTGGCAATATCTGTGGGCGTCCCTACCTGAACCTGAGCCTGGTGGTCTCACTGTATCACGCGCTGGGCAAGGACATGCG
>JAPLGJ010000072.1 GCA_026390215.1 Caldisericota bacterium | reverse complement strand
CCGGCACCATCATCATGTACGCTGACGAGGTCACGGGCTCGATGAGCCGCGCGATGGCGGAGTCGCGCCGGCGCCGGGAGTACCAGCTTGCGTACAACGAGGAGCATGGCATCACGCCCCAGACCATCCACAAGGCCATCACGGAGCTCATCGACTTGCCGTGGCGCAAGCCGGACGAGGTCGAGAAGCTGGGGAAGGAGATGCTGGCGAGGATGTCGCCGACCGAAGTGCAAGCTCTGGTCATCCATCTCAACGAGGAGATGCTTGCGCACGCCGAATCGCTGGAGTTCGAGGAAGCCGCCAAGCTGCGCGACAAGATCGCCCAGCTGCGTGCACTGCTCACTGGCGAGAAGCCTCCCAAACCACAGGCGCCGGGCCTCATGCCTCGTATGGGCAGGCACAAGAGCCGCTGACCGTTGCTCTCATGGCATGAACCTTGCGCGAGGACGCAGCATCTCCTTGTTGCGCGCTTGACAGCGACAGGGCGGGTGGTAGCATGGGGCGACTGCAGGAGAGAGCCGGCACGACGCAGTGACACGGAGGTTGCAGGGTGTATGAGCGAATGGTCACTTGACTGGGAGAAGACGGTATCATGAGAGCCCGTGTGACGTCGGGAACGGTACTGCTCGTCGCCTTCGTCCTGATCGCAGGCTGTGTCAGCGTTGTGCGTGCGCAGCCGGTTGAGACGGCAGTCCCTGAGGATGCACGCATCCAGCAATTGGTGGACCTGCATGTCCTCCTGGGAGCCCCCGACGGGGACCTTCAGCTGGAGCGTCAGGCGAACGGCGGCGAGTTCGTGGTCCTTCTCGAGCGTGTCCTGAAGCAGCCGCAGCTTGCGTCACAGAGCCTTGGGACTCCCTCAGAAGGCGGCGAGGCGAACGGCTGGATACGTGCGTACGCCTGGACGAGACGTATGTGGGACCGTGTGCTGGACGTGCGCACGCAGGTGGGGCATCGAGCGCAGTCACTGGATGTTCGCCTCGTTGCGCGACGCCTACCTCGACGACGGGCTGATCGACCTTTCGTTCCAGCCCAAACGGCGGATGAGTGGCAGTGAGGGCATCAACATGCTCCTGACGGCTGCCGGTTTTGGCGGCGAGGTCGCTGCCATGCAGGCTCAGATGAATGATCCTGTCGGCGATGAGGCTCTGCGCGTCGTCTGCAGGCAGCATGGATTGGACAACGTCATGGACTACGCCGGCAAACCGCTGACTCGTCGAGACGCCGCGTTGTTGGCCTGGAGACTCCTGGCCCAACGGACCGGCTCAGAATGAAGAAGGCGGGCAAGAGCGTCTGAACCTGCAGTCCGCCTCTCCTTCTATCATCCAGGGCTGGGCTTCTCTCGTATCCGATGCTCTGTGGCACCGCCAGTCTACTAGTCTGTCTGTACGGGAATCGTCGGCGGGCAGTCCTCGCTGGGGTGCTGCATTGTGGGATGGTGACGGAAGGAAAGGACGAACAGGGCGAGGTAGATGCCATAGATGGCGGCCGTCAGGACCATGGGCAGGGTGATCCCCGTCTTCTGGA
>JAPLGJ010000079.1 GCA_026390215.1 Caldisericota bacterium | reverse complement strand
GGTCATTCCAAAACTCAAGATCACAGACTTCGGCCTGATCGACGTCGAGAAGTTCAAAGTTGTCAGCCTGTTCATCTAAGGGAGGTTTGCAATGCAGCAGCTCTTCCAGAACGCTCAGATAGCTCAACCTGACGGTACGCTCCTGGCAGTCGACATTCTGGTCACAGACGGCATCATCGAGAAGTTTGCTCCCGCACGCGGTGAGCCTGCCCCGGCTGGAGCCGTCGCCACGGACCTGCACGGTCTCTTCGTCATGCCGGGCGGGGTCGACGGACATGTCCACTTCGACGATCCCGGTTTCACAGAACGCGAGGACTTCGGCACCGGCACGATGGGGGCCGCCGCAGGTGGTGTCACCACCATTGTCGACATGCCGTGTACGTCGCTTCCTCCGGTGACCACATCCGACAACTTCAGGACGAAGCTGAAAGCCGTCGAGTCCAAGGCCTACGTCGACTACGCGTTCTGGGGAGGAACGACCCCAACCTTCATCGACAGCGGCGCCTTCCGCCGACTGCTTCCAGAACTCAAGGAACTAGGCGTCGTCGGCATCAAGGCCTATACCATCTCGGGCATGCAGACCTATCCACGTCTCGACACGCGCCAGATGGTGATGTTGTTTGAGGCTGCGCGTGACTTCAACATGCTGGTGGCAGTGCACGCCGAGGATTACTTCCTTGCCACGTACTACACCGAAAAGATCATGCGGGAGGGCCGTTCGGACCCTCTGGCGTACAAGGACGGCCGTACCTATGACGCAGAACCCCTCGCCATCTCCACAGTGCTTGCGCTTGCGCGGCGCGAGCAGACACATGTCCACATCGTCCACATGTCGACATCCGCAGGAGTCGACCTTGTCCGGCAAGCCAAGGGTCAGGGCATCGACGTCACGGCTGAGACGTGTCCGCACTACCTGTTGCTCAACCGGGAGGACTTCGTACGCCTGGGCAGTCTGGCCAAGTGCACGCCGCCGTTGCGCGACCGCTATGACAACGAAGTGCTCTGGGCGGGTCTGCTCGACGGGACCATCGACTATGTGGCGACCGACCATGCAGCCGGCATCTACCCACGGGAGAAGGTCACCGAAAACATCTGGAATGCCTATGCAGGCATGCCCGGTGTTCAGCTCCGTGTCCCACTGATGCACCACGAAGCCTGCACGGTCCACGGCATGAACCTGTACCGTCTCGGAGAGATCTTGAGTACTAACCCGGCGAAGCGTCTTGGCCTGTTCCCGCGCAAAGGCGTCCTTGCAGTCGGTTCTGATGCCGATTTCGCCTGTATCGACCCGAATGCAGGGGTGACCGTGCGCGCTCAGGACCTCTACGCCAAGAACAAGTACACGCCTTTTGAGGGGCGGGAGCTGCGAGGAGCGGTCTGCCAGACGTTTGTGCGTGGCAATCAGGTCTACGACGGTTCAGGGTGGTTCCCTGCAGGAGCCGGCTACGGAAGATTCATCAAGGCCGTCTAACCACTGGGAGGTGGCACAATGCTGGTAACGTTGAAAGAAGTCACACAGGACGCACTCAAGAACCACTACGCGGTCGGCGCGTACAACATCCACAACCTGGAATATGCTAAGGCTATCGTCGAAATCTCGGTTGAGATGAAGGCGCCTGTCATCCTCCAGATCTCGCAGGGCAGCTCTGACTTTGCGGGGCTCGAAGAACTGAGCATGATCGCCCGTCACTACGCTGGCAAGGTTGCTATTCCCGTCGTCGTGCACCTCGATCACGGCAAGAGCTTCCTTCGTTGTATCGAAGGATTGCGTGCCGGGTTCAGTTCCGTCATGTTCGACGGTTCCTCGCTGTCATACGCCGAAAACGTCGCCATCACGCGTCAGGTCGTCGAAGCCGCCCACCAGGTAGGCGTGGCCGTCGAGGCGGAGATCGGCAAGGTCGGCAAGTCCGAGGACGGCGAAGCTGCCGAGGC
>JAPLGJ010000019.1 GCA_026390215.1 Caldisericota bacterium | reverse complement strand
CAGTTCTCATCTGGATGCTCGTTCCACGTCTGAGGGCCATGCCATGAATCACATGCCTGCCCAGGATCGTCATCAGGAGGATGACATGGAAGAACACATCGGCTCCGCAGCATTGCTTGGTCATGGACGAACTGCAGAAGTGTATGCCTGGAGAGAAGGCAGCGCCCTCAAGCTGTTCGTCGACGGATTCCCGTCGCGTCTCATCGACCAGGAGGTGGAGGGCACGAGAGCAGCGAATGTGGCAGGAGTTCCTTCGCCACACCTCATCGCCGTCATCACCGTGGACGGCCGTCAAGGGCTGGTGCTGGAGCGGCTGACCGGGCGTACCATGCTTGCTGTTCTCAGCCGTGAACCCGCGCGCGTGACATACTATGCTGGCCTCTTCGCCGAACTGCAGGCGCGCATGCATGACTGTCATGCGCCGGGACTGACCTCCCGCCGCGAGGATCTGGCCCGACGCATTGCCCGCGCTGGTGTGGTCGCGCGCGTCAAGGGCGACGCCCTGGCAACTCTTGAGCGGCTTCCCGACGGAGACAACCTATGCCACTGCGACTTTCACCCGGACAACGTGCTCATGACGCCACAAGGTCCGTCGGTCATCGACTGGACGTCGGCCGCGTGTGGAACACCGGCATCTGATGCCGCACGCACCGCATTGCTGCTTCGAATCGCGGATGCCCCGCCCGGGTTCTTCCATTTGGCTTGGGTCGAGCGCGAGGCAAAGGACCGGTTCTACAGGGCTTGGCTGAAGCGCTACCGCGAGCTGCAGCCCGACGCAACAGCCACCATGTGGAGCTGGCTGTTGCCGGTGGCTGTCGCACGCCTTGCGGACGAAATCCCCGGAGAAAGGCCGCGCCTGCTGGCTCTCATCGAGGAACTGCAGCAGAAGGGCTGACAGCACAAAGCTGTTCTCGTCGGTTGCTTTTGACCCGTGGTTTGGTACAATGACGAGCTGCTCCCTGCCGCGTTTTTGGGGCAAGCCTTCACATGATGAGGCCGGGGCAGCGCCCCACATGGAGGTATCATGGACAAACTTGATGTTATCCTGCTCATTGGTCGACCCGCGGCAGGCAAGAGCGAGACGATCGATTTTCTGAAACAGCTGCCGGACGAGAAACGGTTACAGGACTACCACATCGCCCCGTTCGAGGAGCTGGACGACTTTCTCTACGTCTGGCAGACGTTTGAAAATGACGCGATCAGACAGTCCATGGGACTTGGCAGGCGGGACACGGACGACGCCCTGTACTTTCTGGATGACCGCATCTGGGACTTCTTTATCGAACGCATCGATCTCGATCTCCGAAAGAAGCTGGCGCGGGACCCGCTGTTTCTCAAAGGCCACACGGTCATGATGGAGTTCGCCCGCGGTGGCGAGAACGCCTTTGCGAATGCCTTCCAGCATTTGTCGGACGATGTGCTTGCACACGCCGCTATCTTGTACATCGACGTCTCCTTTGAGGAGTCCTTGCGCAAGAACCGCAGGCGCTATCGCCCCAACCAGGCCGATTCCATCCTGTATCATTCGCTCGAGGACGCCAAGATGGAGCGGTACTACAAGGACAATGACTGGGCATGCCTGTCTGAAGGGCATGATGAGGGCTTTATCACGGTCAAGGGGCGCCGGGTCCCGTTTGCTGTGTTTCACAACGAACCGGAGAAGACGCTGGACCCACAGCTTCTGGGGGCCGCCCTGCGCGACGTGACCGACAGGCTTGTCACACTCTTCATACGCGAGGGTTGAACAACCCTCCGGGGATGCTAGACTGAGAAGCTGGTTACAATGTGTGTTTCCACGCCTGATGCACGGATTCTTTGACAAGAGGAGAACAACATGGCTGTATTTGATATGACCGTTCACGAAGATGTCCTGGCAACAACCGTCAAACTGGCTCAGGACCGCAATATCATCATCCCTACTTTTGCACAGCAGAAGGACCCCTCGCTTGTCCCGGACAAGGTCAAGGCCAGGCTCAAAGGCGTCGGCCTCTGGGATGTCAACCCCATCAACCTGTTCCGCATCACGTGGCACAACGATGTGAAAACCGGTTTGTACGGCGACGTCAACTATATCGAGCTCCCGGGATCCATCACGGGCATCAAGGCTCGCGTCGTGGGTATCGTGGGCAAGTATTTCCCCACCGGCGCGCACAAAGTCGGCGCCGCATTCGGCTGCCTCGTTCCACGACTCGTGACTGGACAGTTCGACCCCACCCGTCAAGCGGCCGTGTGGCCTTCCACGGGCAACTACTGCCGCGGTGGAGCCTTTGATTGCGCCCTCCTGGCCACGGATGCCGTCGCCATCCTCCCGGAGGGGATGAGCAAGGAACGCTTCGCCTGGCTGCGTGAGATCGGAACCAAGGAGGTCATCGGGACTCCTGGAACCGAGTCCAACGTCAAGGAGATCTACGACAAGGTGCACGAACTAAAGGCCTCCCGTGGCGATGGCATCGTCGTGTTCAACCAGTTCGAGGAGTTCGGAAACGCACTGTGGCACTACGACATGACCGGTTCGGCATTCGAGCAGGTCTTTGACGCCATCAAGGGACCAAGATCGCGTGTGGCGGGCTACGTCTCCGCCACTGGCTCTGCCGGGACGATCAGTGCCGGCGAGTACCTGAAGAAGGTCTATCCATACAGCCATATCACAGCCGTCGAGGCCCTCCAGTGTCCCACCCTCTACGCAAACGGATTTGGTGCGCACCGCATCGAGGGTATCGGTGACAAGCATGTCCCCTGGATCCACAACGTCCGCAACACTGACGCTGTGGCCGCCATCGACGACGACTATCCAATGCACCTGCTTCGCCTCTTCAATGAGGACGCAGGCAAAGCCTATCTGGAGAAGAAGGGTGTCTCGCGCGATCTCATCGAGCGGCTCAACCTCATGGGCATCTCCTCTCTGGCCAACATGGTCGCGGCCATCAAGATGGCCAAGTACGAGGAGATGAACGAAAACGACGTCGTCTTCACCGTGTTCACAGATTCCGCCGACCTATATCTGTCACGCATCGAAGAACTTCGCGCCGAGTATGGCCCGTATACCGAGATGGACGCGGCGCTTGACTACGCGAAGTACCTCGAGGGCATTCTGACAGACTGGTACCGCGAGCTCAACTATCGCGACCGAAAGCAGCTGCACAACCTCAAGTACTTCACCTGGGTCGAGCAGCAGGGCAAGACTGCGGAGGAACTGCGCGAACTGTGGGAGCCGGAGTTCTGGAACCAGATCTGGACTGCTGCTCCAGCGTTCGACAGTCTTATCGACCGGTTCAACGAGAGGACGGGGCTGCTGGCCAAGCTGTAGTATCGGCCCGTCCTGCCGATCCATCTTCTGACTGGAATTCGACGAGGCGCCCGGCATGAACCGTCCGGGCGCCTTCCTATGTCCTTCCCAAGCTCGGCTCTTCTCCACAGCCGCTGTTGATTATGTGGAAAACTGGTGGAGTCGCGTACGGTCGTGCCGTGGACAACCTGTCAGGGAGCTGTGGAAAAACACCAGACAGCCATGTTTCAGCCCACCGTTCTGAACTCCGCATCCCAGGCTCGTTCCAGCAAAACATGCTCGTAGTGGCGCTGAGTGGACTGAAAACGTGCAGGGATACGGCATATTGTCCGAAATCGTCTGACAGGGCCACTTCTTGCGCTCTGATTCTCAACATCCGCTTTTGAAGCCGCTTTACAGGTTCTCGACACAGGAAGGAGCAGAAAAAGGTTGACTACCAGCTACGAGGGGCAAACGGTCAACCATTTTGGGGAATTATGCTTGCTCGTCGTCGACGGTTTGCAGGATGACCCCTTGGGCCGAAATGTCCAGGACAATGGTCTCAGCCCCCGGATCCAGCTCGATCATCGCCTTCTGCATCGCTTTGGCAACCTTCTCTGCCTTGGCGGGCTCGACCAGAGCCGCGATGCTTGGTCCGGCTCCCGACAGGAAACTTCCGTAGGCCCCGCCCCGCTCGGCGGCACGCGACACTTCGCGAAATCCAGTGACAAGCTTCTCGCGGTAGTGCTGGTGGAGACGATCATGAAGCGCGAACGGCAGGAGGTCATAGTTGCCACTGAAGATGCAGGCAGACAGCATTGAGGCGCGGCTGATGTTGAAGACCGCGTCTCTTCGCGAATACGTGTCAGGAAGACACGCCCTGGCTCTCTTTGTCGACAGAAAGCTGGACGGGACCGTAACGACGACCTTGAGGTTCTGAGGAACGACTTTCATGTAGGCCACGTCACTCTTGTCGCTTGCAGCGATGATGAACCCGCCGATCAGCGATGCGGTGACGTTGTCGGGGTGTCCCTCGATAGCGATAGCATACTTGAGGACTTTGCCGGTATCGAACTGCGTGTTCATCACGACCTCGAAGCACGACAGGAGCCCCACGATGGCGCTGGCACTGGATCCCAGACCGCGCGTCAGGGGAATGCCCGTATGAACGCTGATGCTCACTGGTGGCAGGTGTACCGATTCGGCACGCTCGAAGTAGTCCATGACCTCGCTGACGAACTTGAAACCCTTTTCGTTGAGGACATCGGCGCCCATGCCTTCGAAGTGGACGCTCCACTTCTCTCCGGACGAGAGCACCTCGACGCTATACGTACTGCGCATTTCGAGGGCTAGCCCAAAAGCGTCGAACCCCGGCCCTAGATTGGCGGTGCTTGCTGGAACACTGACTACGACTTTGTTGATCATGTCTTCTCCCCCCGGAGAAACTGCCAATTCCTCGATACCGGCGTTGGCAGCGCCCGAACTATCGCAAAGCGAACTACTTGACATATCTTACCCCGTCCTTGACAATTGCAAGGTTTACTGTGAATGGTCGAGCCGAGGCTTGACCACCATGACCCAGGAGGTAGACTAAGGGGGAGGTACATGACACCATGATACATGAGCAGCTCACCTACCTTGGCCATTCGGCTTTTCTGATCACCACGACAGCCGGTGACATCCTCATCGACCCGTTCCTCTCGGGCAACCCTCTAGCGTCCATCGGTCCCGACGACGTCCATCCTGCCTACATCCTCGTAACGCATGGCCATTCCGATCACCTGGGCGACACCATCGCCATCGCTAGACGCACCGGGGCAACGGTCATCGGCCCGGCAGAACTTGTCACCTACGTTGCGAGCAAGGGTGTTGCGAACGTTCATCCCATGCATATCGGCGGCAATCACATCTTCCCGTTCGGTGAACTGTTGCTGACCCAGGCCCTGCATGGTTCCTCAGTGACGGAGGATGGCCACCTCATCTACACGGGAAATCCCTGCGGGTTTGTCATCAAGACCGGAGAGCGGACTATCTACCATGCCGGTGACACGGGCGTGTTTCTCGACATGGAGCTCATCGGCCGGCTGCACCCACTGGACATCGCGCTTCTCCCTATTGGCGGCAATTTTACGATGGGGATCGACGATGCCGTAGAGGCAGTCAAGATGCTTGCTCCACACACCGTGATCCCGATGCACTACGGGACCTTCCCGGTCATCGCCGTCGACCCGCAACTATTCCGGAAGAAGGTGGAGTCCCAGACAAGCGCTCATTGCGCAGTCCTGGAACCCGGACAGACGTTCTGAGCCAATTGGCACCAGGAATCAGGATTCACCCTCGCGCGTTGACAGCAGGGGTCTGGCCGATACACTCTGTTCCATGAGAGATCAGAGTCGTACCCCATTCTTCGATGCTGTCCAGTCGTATATCGGCAAGCACCGCGCTGGCCTCCACATGCCGGGGCACATGGCAGGCCAGGGTATTCATCCGCGCCTCAAGGAATTCTGGGGCGAGAATGTGTTCCTTTCCGACCTGACGGAGGTTGAAGGACTCGACTATCTCCATCGCCCCAT
Organism: Caldisericota bacterium; assembly: GCA_026390215.1. GTDB lineage: Bacteria > Caldisericota > Caldisericia > Cryosericales > Cryosericaceae > Cryosericum. The sequence goes on along the minus strand of JAPLGJ010000019.1, from coordinate 4,659 downwards.
CGGCGTCGTCAAGGAAGCGCAGGAGCTAGCTGCTGAAGCCTATGGCGCTATCGAATCATTCTTCCTCGTCAACGGTTCGACGGTTGGAAATCAGGCCATGATCCTGTCGACCTGCGACCCCTACGACCGCGTCATTGTGCAGCGCAATTCGCACCGCTCGATGTATGGAGCGCTCATCCTCAACGAACTGCGCCCTATCTACCTCGAAGCTGAAGAAGACCGCCTGCTGCAGTTCCAGACATTCCCGTCCAAGCAGACTTTCGCGCGCGTGCTACGGGATCATCCTGAAGCCAAGACCGTCTTCGTGACCAACCCCAACTACTTCGGCATCAGCTCGGATATCGACTACTACGTACAGAAAGCGCACGCCACGGGACGTCGTATCTTGGTCGACGAGGCCCATGGGTCACACTTCCATTTCCACCCGGACCTTCCCAAGAGCGCTGTCGATGCGGGCGCTGACATGGTCGTCCAGAGTACGCACAAAACGCTCTCTGGCCTTACTCAGACATCCATGCTGCATCTGGGCTCACGGCGCGTGGACAAGGAACTGGTACGAGCCACGCTCACAATGTTGGAGAGCTCCTCTCCCTCGTACATCCTCATAACAGCCCTCGACGTCGCCCGTATGCAGATGGCGACGAACGGTCACGACCTGCTTCAAGGGGCCATCGACCTCGCTGAGGATGCTCGCCGGCGCATCAACAACATCGAGGGACTCTTTGCACCGGGCAGGGAACGCGCTCACTCGGACGCCATTTATGATGTTGACCTCACCAAACTGACTGTCCATGTGTCGAGGCTGGGACTGACTGGATTCCAGGTCGAAGAGATCCTCAACAGAGACTACAACGTCGAAATCGAATTGTCTGATCTTGAGAACATCTTGGCATTCATCACGATCGGGGCACCCAAGGAAGCGGTGGAGATTCTCATCAAGGCGCTCGAGGATATCTCCCGCAAACGCCACGGCAAGACCTCCAGCATCACTCCCCCACCACCCATCCCCAGCATTCCCGAGATGGTCCTCTTCCCATTCGAGGCATATTATGCCAAGAGAGAGCGCGTCCACATGGAAGATTCCGTCGGGCGCATCATCGCCGAGCTCGTGACTCCCTATCCGCCGGGCATCCCGATCACGGTCCCCGGGGAAGTCATGACGCACGAGTGTGTGGACTACATGGTGTTCATGCGCGACCATGGCGCCGACCTGCAGGGCATCATCGACAAGACGGCCAAGTACGTGCAGGTCGTCAAGGAGCGCTGATCGGTTTCCGGATTCGTCCCTGGCCTATCATGAAGACGCCCCGAGGTATGAGTCGGGGCGTTAGACGTCTCTGAGGAGAGACAAGCTCAGACAGTGGACGGCGGACGGATCCGGATGAACTCGGCCTTCTCACGCAACTCCACAATGGAGCGCGCGCCGACGTAACTGAGACTCTCGCGCACCTGCGTCGCAATGTGCGCCATGACCTGGGGGGCGGTGTCCGTCGTCAGCGCATTGAGGACGACGGCTGCGGCTCCGGCGGCAAGAGCCTTGACGACACTTGCGGCAGAGCGCACACCCATGTTGCAGATGATCGGCCTCCCGTAGAGGGACGCGACGTCCTCAACCTCCATGAGAGCCGACAGCTCGGGAACGCCAACGCCCGACAGCTCTGTCGCCTCTGCAAAGGAACTGAACCCACTGCCAACGACGACGATGTCTGCGCCGGCATCGATGACGTCTTTGGCTCCTGCGCGCGTCTGAACGTTGCCGACCATGAGTGGCAGCCAGTCATACTCTGCTTTCACCACTTGGATCTGGCGAAGAATCGCGAGGCGGTCGGCATGCGACACATCCACGACGATGACATCTGTCCAGACTTCCGCAAGGGCACCTATCCATTCCAGCATGCCCTCCCGTTCAAGATCGACAAGGGCGCCAACCACGGGGCGGCCCTTGAGGTCACAGGCCGCCCCGTCATCCTTGCACGTGAGCTCCTTGACCTTGCGCACCTCATGCGCCTGATCCTCGACACTCCCAAACAGAGGGATGATGCCGATGCCGCCAGCGCGCGCGACGGTTGAAGCCAGGCGATAGTCAGCCACAAGCTGACGCGCCGACGTGACGAACGGCGACCGTAGCACAACATTGGCCGAAAGCCTCGATTCGAGGCTGACGTCGGATGCACCGACCTCGCTTCGGCGGGGCAGAAGCATGACGTCGTCAAAGAACAGGCCTTCCCGAAGTCCCGGCATCCCGCCTCCTACCTCCTGCTCCAGAGGCCGAAGAAACCTCGATGTTGTGACTGTTCCCGTTCCACGTCCTGAGAGATAGCTGGAACATCCACCTCGGCTGCAAGCCCCGCCTCTATGAATCCGTAGAGCGCCTTCGACACAGCGACACTCCCCTTGCCGGTCTTCCTGGCAATCTCCCGCATCGATGCCTTGCCATCCAGTTGTGCCATTACCTGCCACTGCTCCCTAGAAAGGATCAAGTCCTTGGTAGCGCCGTCCGCCCTCAGGGAATAGACTGCATCCAAGGAACCGAGCCGGCGGCGCATAGAATTCCACTCGTCGAGAGCAGCCGTCACCTGAAGGACGATGTCTGCAACCGGCACGGACCGGTCCTTGGCCTCCGCTGTCTCACCGCTCGCAAAAGAGAAGCTTCCTTCGCGTAGACTGAACAAGTCAACAAGAGAACTGTATGCCACACCAGGACCGACCTCGACAAAGACTATTCGCGACTCCTCGATGTAGAACGTCGCCCGGACGTGCCCGCCAAAGATCGATGTCCCTTCGAGATTGAGGCGTCCAGTCCCCTTGCCCTGGATAATCGTCTGGAGGACTTCGTCCACCTGGCAGTTGCCGAACTTTCCCTCAAGCATCCTTGACCCCCAGTTCCACAACGAATAGAGCATGTCTATTCTACTCCGGTGCGCGGGACTTTACAACGTTGGCGCATTGCATCCTTGGAGGCCTCCGGTATACTGAAAGAGTGTCCAACCTCGTGCAAAATATCCTGCATATCATTCTCATCACCATCATCCCGGGCGTTGAGGTCCGCGGTGCACTACCATATGCCATTGGCGTGCTCAAGATGCCCGTGTGGGAGGCCCTGCTGGTCGCAACCCTTGCCAACCTGTGCATCGCTCCGCTGTTCTATCTCCTGGAGAAACCCGCACTCGCCATCGTATCGAAGTGGACATGGTTCCAGCGTTACCGCACCCGTCTCGCCGTGCGCAGCAAGTCCTCCCTGGCCAAGTACGGACTCTTCGTTGGTCTCGCGCTGTTCGTGGCCATCCCGCTGCCAGGGACCGGCGCCTACACAGGGTGCCTGATCGCTGAATTCACGCGGATGAAGAAGAGTCATGCCCTCGTATCCATCTCGCTGGGCGTCCTGGGGGCGTGCACGATTGTCTTTCTCGCATCGGTCGGCGTCATCAAGGGCGTCCTTGCGAAGTGGCTCTGAGCATCAAATTGTTTCACGTGGAACAGTGCCCCGAAGACCGCATGAATAATGATGGAGAGTTCGGTCCGACACAACTGCTTTCCATCGTACGGCAATCAATGGCCGGCTTTGCTACGACACTGCCTGTCACGCCGAAGCCGACGATATGCACTGACGCATTCTGCGCGGGGCTAGTATCGTTTCTCACCATGCTTGCCCAGGCCAATGAGGTCATGAACTTGACGTCCGACGCTGGTCCTGAGCACCTGCTGGCGACGCACATCCGCGACTCGCTGGCACCCCTGCTCGTGGGTCTCGAGGCCCCGCGCGCGCTCCTTGACATCGGGACGGGTGGAGGCTTCCCAGCTGTTCCCCTTGCACTGGCGTGGCCAACCACGGCGGTTACGATGACAGAATCGATCGGCAAGAAAGCTCACTATCTGGAGAGTCTCGTGGGGGGCGTGCCCCTTCCCCAGGGACGGGTCGTTCATGGACGGGTCGAAGATCATGCGAGCATCCTGCCCGAACGAGCCTTCGATATGATCACCGCCAGGGGCGTCGCCCACATCGCGACAGTCCTTCAGTACGCTCTCCCTCTCCTTGCGAGCAACGGCAGGCTGGTACTGTGGAAAGGCGAACGCGACCTCGCGGAACTCCGGGATCCACCGTTCGTGGCTACGCTGCATCGCGTCCACTGTACGGCCACGGTTTTGGACTATGTCCTTCCAGGTGTTGAACGCAATTCCAAGCTTGTCATACTGCAGGTGACTCCGACGCTCAGCGGCCGGTTGTCCAGGAGGAACGGCTCGTGAGAATCATCGCCATTGCCAATCAGAAGGGCGGTGTGGGCAAGACGACCACCGCACTGTCGCTCGCCGCATCGCTCGCCGAGCTCAACCATCACGTCCTGCTCGTCGACTTCGACCCGCAGGCTAATGCAACCACAGGCCTCGGGGTCAACGCAGCGGAATTCACATCCAACATCTACACGTGTCTGTTGTCCGGCGATCCGATCGAAGAGACAATCCAGCCCAGCCGCGAACGCAACCTCTCACTGGTCCCATCGTCAATCAACCTGGCGGGGGCCGAGCTGGAACTGGCTGACATGGATCGCCGCGAGTACGTCCTTCAGAGTCGTTTGGCTCCCCTGGACGGGTCCTGGGATTACATCATCATCGACAGCCCTCCCTCGTTGGGTCTTCTGACCCTCAACACGCTGACAGCGG
>JAPLGJ010000152.1 GCA_026390215.1 Caldisericota bacterium | reverse complement strand
CGGACGTCCGGGATTCAGCTGGGAAGAACTTGGTCTCGTTCAAGAACTCAAGAGCTGGCTGAAGATCTAGACCGTGGTCGGCAGTTTCGCCGTTCTGACGCAGAGAGGTCCGTTTTCGCGGAACCTTCTCTCGTATGATCTCAGCTCGGTTGGGGATCATCCGGAACCAGGAACGTGGTTTCTGGTTCCGTTCATGCACGATGTAGCGCCTGCTTTGCTCATCTGCACCTCTAGTCCCGAGAGCCCATGGTCTGAGACGGGAGCCCTTCCTTTCCCCGTTCTGAGTGTATGCTCAGCTCCCGGCGTGTATCCGAAGCTGAGAGGGCCTGATGTGGCGGCACTTCAGCGTGCTCTCGACAGACAAGTCCTGGGGTGGGAAGATGCCCTCGCGATCGTCCGTTTCCTCCAGGCGTCTCAGCCGCACGACCGCAGCAAGGCTCGCCTCACGGCACCCGAACCGGCACTGCTGCTGCACAATTTGCAGGTCATGGCCGCGCGGGACCCCTCCTTTTCCACAACAACCACGCCGATGCGCCAGCTGCTATCAGACGCTGAAACCAGTGCTCATCTACCCGGCGCGCTCTGGAAACTCTCCACTTCCGCACGGCGTCAACTTTATGAACAGGGATTTATTGTCGACCGCGGACTAGCCGACGTGGAGCAACGAGTGGCCCACAGTACGGGCAACCCGCCTGACCCACAGCTCCTTATTGGATCATTTGTGGACAGGGCGAATCGCTTTCGTCCGGCAATAGAAGCGGCGATAGCCGGTGGGGGCAGCGTTGCCCTCATCGTCAGCTCAGAGGTCCTCGCGAGTCTCTACGAAGATCTCTTGTCCCACGACTGGGGCATGCCAGTCGTTCGCTGGCCTTCAGCCGGCGCCCGACGCTTTCGCGGCGACCGCCACTCGACCGTTTGGCTCAGTACCCGTCAGTTCTCGTCCTTGATCCTTCCCGAAATTGCACTCGTTGGCGTGGATCTGGGAATTCCCGGAGAATGGCCCTTCTTCTGGCAGCGCTTCTCGCTCAGGAGTCTTCTCAGCGTCGCAGCCGACATGAGCCATGCACGCGGTATCCCCTGTCTTGCGGGCGTCAGTGCGCCGACCCTCTCAGTACTGGACGCATGTGGCGTCCTGACAGATACCGCGCTGGAGTCAGTGGTTGAGAGCATTGCTACCACGTCTGCTACCTTCGTGGTTCGGAGCCAGAACGCTTCCCTCGAGAAGCAGTCTGGGCCGTCCGGAGTTCTCCTTGCACCCACGATGCGACTTCTCCGGCAACACTACGATCAGGGCAAGGACTCTATGCTTCTCCTCAACATTCGTGGTTTCGCGACGCTGATCGAGTGCCTGGAATGTGGGTATACGGCAACATGCCCTCATTGTGGTGCGACGCTGACCCTGGGTGGCGACAGGAAGAGGCTCTTCTGTAAGCAGTGCGGCCACTCAGAGGCGCCGCCCGATTTCTGTCCCAACTGCCATGGGGCACAGCTTCGGTCGCGCGGGTATGGCCTGGACCGCCTTGCCCATGAGCTCGAGCGCACGTTTCCACTTTCGGCCGTCCAGCTGATGACGCCCAGCGACGAAACCGTGATTGCGCAAAACACAGGTCCATCACTGTTTCTCGGCACGTATGCCGATGTCCAGCGTATCGCTGTCCTAAAGCCCGAACTTGTCGTGTTTCCCGATGTGAGCGTCGGGCTGCGGCACCCGGTATTCGATAACATCGAGCAGCTGGCCGTCGTCGTCCGTGGTGCCGTTACAGAAACCGCACCGGGTACCGTGCTGATCCAGCTGGACCGGCGTTCCACAGGCTTGCGAGCTGTTCTCGACGGAAGTGGGTCCATGGCGGCCTTCCTGGAAGGCGAGAGAGAGCAGCGCCGCGAGCTGTTGATGCCGCCTTTCGCACGTCAGTTCGTCGTACGCGTCTCGTCTCGTGGCGCAAGCCCCGACCTCGACGCTTTGACCAAGTCACTGGAAAGCGCCCTTGCCGCAGAACGAGTGGATTTCCGCGGCCTGCACGCAGACGTGCTGACCGTGTCAGCACACGCAAGGGTCATATCTCTCGAGTTCCGTGCCGACTCCTTGCAGGCGGCCCTTGGACTGCGTGTTGGCACTGCACTCGCTCACAATAAGCACTTCCAGAATGCCGCTATCCGGGTATACTAGTCATATGAAGATCGTACTGATTGGCAGCCCCGTCCTTCGCAAGAAGGCGAAACCCATACGGAAGATGACGAGCGAGCTTGTTCATCTGGCCGAATCGATGGAAGAGCTCATGAAACCCCTGGGAGTCGGTCTGGCCGCTCCCCAAGTGGGTCTGAGCCAAGCCTTCTTCATCTACGACATCGGCGAAGGACTCCATCTCGTGGCGAACCCTCAGATCCTCGAGCGCAAGGGATCAGAAAGCGCTGAAGAAGGCTGTCTCAGTGTCCCGGGCGTGTATGCTCCAATCGACCGCGCTACTGAGATCACGCTGTCCTACCTGGATCATACCGGAAAGAGACGCATCCACAAGTTCGTCGATTTTGAGGCGCGCGTGATCCAGCACGAGTTCGATCATCTCCAGGGGACACTGTTCGTCGACCGGATCAC
>JAPLGJ010000161.1 GCA_026390215.1 Caldisericota bacterium | reverse complement strand
CGACCTCACAGGGCCCGGCACAATCTACATGCAGACGCGCAACTTCGGCGCCTTCGTGAACTACCTGGTCCCCAAGCTGCCCTTCAAGCGCGACTGATCGCTGCTCGTGAACGAGGGACAGGCCGGCAGGATTGCCGGCCTGTCCGCGTGGAATGATGCTCACGGGCGCCACAGCCCGCCAGGACTACTCGACGACGATGACGTCCGGTGCGGTCAATGACATGTTGTGCTGGACGATGGCTGTGCGTTCGGCCATAATCACCCTGAGATCCCGATCCTGTTTCAGTTCGTCGCGTTTGAGCAGCAAGACGTCGTCGCGACGGTCCAGTCGTCCTTGCTCGACAAGAAGGTCTCCTGCATGCAGGAGGAGCATCCGGGCCCGCGACAGCGACTTGGCGACGTAGAACCACGCCTTCTCTGTGACAGCGGACGTCCGGATCATCGCCTGATACCTCTTCCTGAGCAGAATGCTGCCCCCGCCGGGAAGGGAATCCAGCCAGGCGAGCGGGTCACGGGCTGCTTGCACGCGAGCCGCCGCCCCAGTTTTGCGTGCTCGCAGCAGGGCGACAGGAAGCAGGTCACTGCGTTCCTGCAGGGTCGGAGATCCGACGTCGACGATCGATGTCCGGAAGAAGGCGAACGTCCGCATGAAGGCTTCCAGGTCACGCTCGACCGTGAGGTCTGAGCACAGGTCGCGCAGGGCCTGTTCGGCATCACCCTTCGTCACCGCTTCGGCAGCGAGGAGCGCGGTATCGTCAGAGACCCCCGCTGCGATGCGGTCGAGGTGGGTCCACGGGTTCAGGCCGGCCGTGTCGCTGGCCGCTTCCAGCGCTTCGTCGAGATGATCCTGGATGCCGCGGCGCGCGAGCGCACGTTTCAGGTCGTCTGCCCGGAGCGAGGACGAAACCAGCAGCAGAAGGAGGTCCAGAACGAGAGGGCGCATGAAGGTCAGCAGCTGCTGCAGGTTGACCAGCGTGTCGTCGCCGGTCAGGGTCTCGACCTGGACGCCGTCCAGTTCCACGAGGTGGGTTCTGTTGTCGCTGATCCATTGTTCCAGGCGAGGAACGGCAAGCCGAACGGCCATCGCTGCCCGCGATACGCGTGGAAGACGGATGAGGGATGTGGCAGACAATCTGGCTCGGGCGGTTGTCTGCTGCAGTGGCAAATCGTCCAGCGCTTCTCGCGGCAGCCCGGTGCGGTCGAGAAGGTTGCGGGCGAAAGACGAGTCGATGTACACGAAACCGTCGAAGACTCTCGCGACGTCCGCTGGGATCGGTGGCATCCGGCCTCCGAGCAGCAGTGCACCGGCGTTCTCCGACAAATCGTGGAGAAGGTCGACCACGATGCCGGCGGCCATTGGTCGTAGTGGACGCGGTATCAGACGAGCCAGCGCGCGTCGTGACAATGTTCGTGCCGTGGCGTGTGCGGCGGCAGGAAGGGCAGACAGAAACGTCAGTTCCTGGCCATCCCAGATCCAGTCGAGGGTGCAGGGCATGGCCATCCGGTCACCGAGGAGCGCTGCCAGACGTGCAGACTGGACAACAGGGCGTTCGTCAGCGGGCGACGAGGTTGGCCGCCGGATGAC
>JAPLGJ010000187.1 GCA_026390215.1 Caldisericota bacterium | reverse complement strand
CAGTCCGCCTCCAAGACGCGCGACATCGAAGGATGCGATGAAGACCTGTTCGAATCTCGCCACCAGGTGCATCAGTCGATCAAGGTTCGGCGTGTCGATATCGCCTTCCAGGTCATCCAGCAGGAGGACCGGGTATTCCCCCGTGACCATCCGTATATACTCGGCACCAGCAAAGGTAAGCAGCAGTGACACCATCTTCGCCTCTCCCAGTGACGCTGTGTCCCGCAACTGCCTCTTCTTGCGGAGCAGGAGAAAGTCGTCGAGGTGACACCCGGCCAGACACGCATGCCGCGCCAGTTCCCTGCCCCGGAGCGCACGGATGGACTCGGTGGAAATGGGCCGTGGGTCATAAAGAACGGTCACATCCGCAAGTGGTTCAAACAACCCATCGGCAATCAGGCTCGTCATCGCCAGACCCACAGCGGCGAGAGCTGCCCTTCTCTTTGCATAAATAGTGGTCGTCAGCGTAACGATCTGCTCGTCAAACAGATCCAGCAGGGAAGCGTCGACGACGCCAGAACCCGACTGCCGCAGCAAAGCAGTCTTGCGTGTCGTGACGGCCGCATATGCAGAGAGCGCTTCCAGGTAGGTGCGATCACACGACGCGATCAGGAGATTGATATACTGGCGCCTTACCGAGGGCATGCCCTTGACCAGAAACAATGAACTGAAGTTGAACTGGGCCACGCGAAGCCCACCGATAAGGCGAATGAACCCATGGTAGACGGTCCCGTCAATACGGAGTTCCTTGCGCCCCTCCGTCGTGAACATGGCCTGTGCCGCATGACTGACTGACCCTCCAGCGACCGGATCACGCGTACGGTACCTGCCGCCGACCACAAAATAGGACTCCCCGTCCCTGATCAACTCCGCATTGGTCAGCCCAAGACATGACCTTCCAGAGGCCAGAAAATGGATGGCGTCCAGGAGCGTCGTCTTGCCGGCGCCGTTGCCGCCTTCAACAGCAGTGACGGGTGCGGTGATGTCGATCCGCTCTTCAGTCAGCGCCCTGAATCCCTGTACCCAAAGCGATTCCAGATACATTGCCCTCCGAGGGGCGACTACTCCATCTGCTTGTGGGGCATGACGAGGTAGAGGAAATCTTCCTTGCCCTGGTCTTTGATGACCACTGGATGAACAGCACTGTTCATGTGCAGTTCGGCATTCTCGGTACCGACGGAGGAAATACCATCCAGAAGCTTTGTCCCGAAGAACGAGACAGAAAGACCACCAGCCTCTCCCTCATAACCTAGCTCGTCACGGGCATTTCCCTGATCCTGGGCCGTACCCTGAATCGTCAGCCGCCCCTCCTTGAATGACAGGGTGATAACGTCCGTGCCACCAAAGACGACGGCACCAACCCGGCGCAATGCATCCAGGAGCTCTGACTTCTTGACACTGACCGTATATTCCCACTCGCGAGGCACGATGTCGTTGTAATTGGGAAACTCGGCACCAATGAGGAGGGAAATGATTTGTGTATCACCGGATGAAAACAGACACTCATCCTCGGTAATAATGACGTGAACGTCACCCGCCGGCTTGAACGATTCAAAAACCTTGGCCGGAACAATCGCCCGCAGTGGTTCACGCTTGAAGTCGAACTGAACATATCCGAGGCGCCGTGAATCCGTCGCGACAAACCGGAAATAGTCTTTCGTCTGCTCCAACAGAATTCCCTGAAATTCGAGACGACGCTTTTCATTATGTTCCACACAGGGAAGAACACGGTCAACAGCACTGGAATACTCATTGAGGCTAAACTGATACTCTCGGCCTTCCTTGATCTCGGGGATGCTTGGAAATGTATCCATCTGATAGCATGCCAAATCATAGTGCGTCTTGCCAGATGATATCTGGAGTTTCTTGTCGTCCCCTTCGATCATGAGTTCACCAGACAAGGCTGACACAATGTCCTTCAGAAACTTGAACGGAACCAGGGTACGCCCAGCTTCTGCAACTTCAGCCGGCTCGGCGTTCACCAGGTACGTCGTCAGGTCAGTGCTCGTCAATTGAAGCAATGTTCCCTCTGCAGAAAGAAGAACCGCGTCTGACGTGAAGGTCGAGCTTTTCTGCTGGATGACCTTGGCGTGCTGTGCCAGTTTCTTACTCAAGCCCTCAGCCTTTGTTGTGAGTTTCATT
>JAPLGJ010000082.1 GCA_026390215.1 Caldisericota bacterium | reverse complement strand
CAGTACAGGTCGCTTCGTTCAGTCGTCTCGATGATGCGTCCCATCATTTCGACGGTCTCCACGGGAAATCTGCCGACTGCGGTCTCGTTGCTCAGCATGACAGCATCTGTGCCGTCGAAGATGGCATTGGCGACGTCTGTCACTTCTGCCCGCGTGGGGGATGGGTTCTCGACCATGGAATTGAGCATCTGCGTTGCGGTGATGACTGGCTTGCCCATGCGATTGCAGAGGGCGATGATTCTCTTCTGGATGAGGGGGACTTCTTCGACAGGCAGCTCGAGGCCCAGTTCTCCCCGGGCGACCATGATACCGTTAGCTGCGGCGAGGATGCTCTCGATGTTCTGGACGGCCTGCCACTTCTCCACCTTGACGATGATGGGAACATGCGCATCGTGTGTCTCCATGAGAGTACGAAGCTCGTGAATGTCGTCTGGCGTGCGCACGAACGAGAGAGCCACATAGTCGACGCCCGCCCGTAGCCCGGTAAGAAGATCATGTCTGTCCTTTTCCGTCATGGACGGGACATGGAGGTCCGACTGGGGGAAGTTGACCCCCTTGTGGTCCGACAGGATTCCTCCCTTCAAGACTTCCGTCACAATGGTGTCGCCCTCGATTCCGCGTATCTTGAGACGAATCAGGCCGTCATTGATGAAGATGAGTTCCCCGGGCTGCACCTCGGTGGTGAGACGAGGGTGGTCCACGGTGGCCTGTTGGGCATTTCCATCCATCATGTGGGTTGTAAGACGAAAGACATCTCCGGTCGCAATCTCGCATGGTCCCTGACTGAACGTGCCCAGACGAATCTTCGGTCCCTGCAGGTCCTGGAGGATAGCCAGCGGCAGGTCGAGTTCGCCGCGGACCTTCTTCACGGCAGCAATCGTGGCAAGTCGTTCATCGTCCGTGCCGTGTGAGAAGTCGATCCGAAAGACGTCCGCCCCGCGCTCGGCGAGCGCCCGGATCATGTCCTCGGAATCTGTCGCTGGTCCAAGTGTGGCGACGATCTTGGTACGTTTGACGTTCATGTTGTCAGGCATGGTTTCCTCCATCGTCAGGGCACAGACCGCCTATCTCCAGTACATGATAGTCCAACGTTGTCTCGCGCAAATGAAGAAGGGCCTCAGACAGACGTCCGGGGCCCGAGTCTGGCGCGAGTGCACCTGCTTGGTCGTGATCGCGAGGCTGGAGGCTTCGGATAGAGTCTTCTTGGGCAACTCCTGTGCAGGCGGATATGCTAACTCAAGGAAACGAGGATGGCAAGGACTCCAGCTGCGAACGCGACCAGGCTAAGCAGCCACCAGATTGTGGCGGCACGACTCATACGGCTTCGGACCTGTTGTTCGCTCTTCCAGGTCAGGACGCTGTACTCCTTGCCCTCGCCGCGGCGAGCGACCCAGAACCCATTGACCGCCTCGACCGGGCCGACGAAGAATGCCTGGCCCCCGAGGGCAAACGACGTCTCCACGGCGTGAAAGTTCGGCTTGTTCAGCCGGCTGAGCAGGCCACGGCTGGCCGTAACGTAGGGGGCGATGATAGGGTTTGTGGCGTCATGAATGTTCTGGTCAAAGGTCGAAGGCGCATCCAGGGTGGGCAGACCACCTCGCTCGTCGAACCACAACTCGCCGGCGCCCTTCAGCCGGAACGGGACACTGGCAGACTGCGACCATACCGTATCCCACTCGGTCGTGGAGCCGTCATCGTCCGGCTTCTCGGTCCCTCTCTCCAGGTGGGCGCTCCAGGTGACCGCCGGGCGAGTCGAATAGGGTGTCGTGAGTGACTGGTTGGCGACGATCGAGCCCTGAAACTTGCCGTAAAGGCGGCCCTGCGGAGACTGTTGAAGGTTCAGCGTCTGGGCCTTGCTGAGAGTGCCCGCCGTCGACTTGCGCGACCTGGACGCGAAATAGAACCCTGCTGACAGGATGATGAGCAACAAACCGGTGATGAACTGGGCTACATTCATGGGTCACTCCTCTGCTGGTCTCATGAGATAGTGATACTATACCAGAAGAGTGAGGGTTCATGCAAGAGGCGGGAGCAGTGCTGCACCCCCGCCTCGTCCTGATGATGGCACCATGTCTTCGTCAGAACAGTGGCTTGATGCCCGCAATGAGCAGGGCCGCCATACCGATGAGCTTCATGAAGATCAGCAGGGCGGGTCCTGCCACGTCTTTGAGCGGGTCGCCGACGGTGTCCGCGGCGACGGCCGCCTGATGTTCGAAGGAGCCTTTGCGCCCGCTGTCTTCTATGAGCTTCTTGGCA
>JAPLGJ010000174.1 GCA_026390215.1 Caldisericota bacterium | reverse complement strand
AGATTTCAGCTTGCGACACGCCAACTCAAGAACACGGCCCGCGTGAAGGAAGTCCGTCATGATATCGCCAAGATCTTGACGGTCGAGCACGAGCGCACGATGGGTCTCGCGTCGAAGAAGCAGGAGGTCAAGTAATGGCTGGAGAGATTGTCGAGAAGGGAATAGTGCTCAAGGCACAGGAAGGTCGCGTTGTCGTCGGGGTCAAACGCATGGTTCGAGGCAGCTTCGGCCGAATCACGGTGCGCACAACCAAGCTGTATGCCGATGACAGCAGACGCATTTCTTCTGTTGGCGATACAGTCGTGGTGAGGTTCACCCGTCCGATCTCCAGCTCGAAGCGTTGGAGGCTTGTTGAGGTTGTGACCAAGGTGGGCACGGCCGTCCCGGGGGCGCAGAATGCTTAGACCCTACAGTCACATGATCGTCGCCGACAACTCCGGCGCGAAGGAAGTCAGAATCATCACGGTCCTTACGAACAACAAGCATCAAGTGGGGCATGTTGGCGACAAGTGTGTGGTTACCGTGAAGAAGGCCGCTCCGAACGCAGCAGTCATCAAGGGCGCGGTCGTCAAGTGTGTTATCGTCAGGACGAAGAGAGAAGTTCGTCGGCCCGATGGCAGTCTGGTACGTTTCGACCAGAATGCTGCTGTTCTCATCGACGACGATGGCAATCCAAAGGGGACGCGTATTTTTGGACCAGTCTGCCGGGAACTGCGTGACAAGGGCTATCTCAAGATTACCTCGCTCGCACCGGAAGTTGTGTAGGAGTTGACCATGAAGGGTACTGTGAAGTTCTTGAATATCAGGAAAGGCGATACAGTCGTCGTTCTTTCAGGAAAGGACAAGAGCAACAAGGGCAAGGTCATCAAGACGATCCCGACCGCTGGCAAGGTTCTCGTTGAAGGCATCAACATGGTTTCCAAGAACCTTCGTCCCACGCAGGACATGCCGCAGGGCAAGATCGCCAAGCGTGAAGCCCCGATTCTTGCCAGCAAAGTCATGCTCATCTGCCCAAGCTGCCACCAGCCGACTAGGGTCGCGCATCGCCTTGTCGAGGGTGACAAGTCCGTTCGCTCGTGCAGAGTCTGCAACGAGACGATCGATAAGGTGTAAGGAGGCGCGCCATGGCAGCCAAAGAAACGACGAAGAAGGCAACAACTGCACCAGTCCCTGCCAAGAAGGAGAAGGCGCCTGCCAAGAGCAAGGTTCTGGCGAAGCGTGAGCTTGCCAGCTTCTCGGATGTTTACAGGGTGAAGTACAAGGATGAGGTCCGCAAGGGCCTTCAGAAGCGCTTCGGTTACACCAACGTCATGCGTATTCCGCGCGTTGCGAAGATCACGATCAACCGTGGTATTGGTGAGGCGACCGAAAACCCCAAGGTTATCGACAGCAGTGTCGAGGAGATCGGGTTAATCTCCGGGCAGAAGCCCATCGTCACCTTGGCCAAGAAGTCTATCGCGACGTTTAAGATTCGGAAGAACGCCCCTGTGGGTGTCGCCGTTACGCTGAGAGGTGTTCGGATGTATGCCTTCCTGGAGAAGCTCGTTACGGTGGTTTTTGAACGTATCAGAGACTTCAAGGGACTCTCTCCCAAGTCTTTCGACGGTCGCGGCAATTATACCTTCGCGCTCAAGGAACAGCTCGTGTTCCCGGAGATCTCTTACGACAAGGTGGACAAGGCCCGTGGAATGAGCATCACCGTCACCACGACCGCACAGACTGACGAAGAGTGCAAGGCCTTGCTTGAAGCGTTCGGCGTGCCGTTCAGGCAGAGATAGGGTGTAAGGAGACACTATGGCAAGAAAAGCTATGATCAACAAGGCTCTTCGCAAGCCCAAGTTCTCGACCAGGGGCCACAACAGGTGCAAGATCTGTGGGCGGTCCCGCGGGTACTATCGGGAGTTCGGCCTGTGCAGGCTCTGCTTCCGCAAGATGGCACTCGAAGGGAAGCTTCCGGGCGTCAAGAAGGCTAGCTGGTAGAGGAGGAGACATGTCCAGAGTTGACGCACTTTCGGATTTCTTGACCAGGGTGAGGAATGCGAACCTGGTCTACCACGACTCTACCATTGCCCCGTATTCCGAGATGAACAGTGCACTCGCGCTGATTCTCAAGAGACAGGGCTATGTGGGTGGTGTTTCGGAGATCATCCGTGACAACCGCAAGTACTTGAAACTCGATCTCAAGTATACAAAGACTCGCGGTCGTTACATTACCGGCCTGAAGCGAATCAGTCTTCCAGGCCGCCGTATCTATGTGAAGAAAGATGCAGTACCGCGCGTTCTGATGGGCGCAGGTATGGCAATCATCTCCACCCCGCAGGGGCTGATGACCGACGTGCAGGCTCGCAAGGAAGGGCTTGGCGGCGAGGTCATCTGCTTCGTCTGGTAAGGGGGATGGTATGTCGAGAATAGGCAAGAGACTTACTACGATTCCGGCCGGCGTCACTGTGGTGGAGTCAGGTCGTATGCTGACGGTCACAGGACCTCGCGGTTTCCTGACGCTCGAGGTTCCTGAACACATTGGCTATACCGTCGAGGGAGATCAGGTCCGGTTTGTCCTTGATCCGGCTTTTCAGGAGACGCTCAATGTCATGCACGGCACGACGTCGGCGCGCTTCTCGAGCCTTGTGAAAGGCGTCACCGAGGGTTTCGTCAAGCGTCTCGAAATCGTTGGGGTTGGCTACAAGGCCGCCGTCGATGCAGGCAACCTGACTCTGCTTGTTGGGTACTCGCATCCCGTGCCCGTGAAGATTCCTGAGGGCATCAAAGTCGAAGTGACCGACAACGTCAAGATCACCATGACTGGTGCCGATGCTGTGGGATTGGGGCAGTTCGCACAGAATGTTCGCAAGGTGCGTGTGCCGGACCACTACAAGGGCAAGGGCATTCGGTATGCTGGCGAAAAAGTCAGGATCAAGGCTGGCAAAAAGGCCTTGTCTGGTGCGTAGGGGGAACAATGATTAAGAGACACGATAGGGAAGAAGCTCGCGAGAGACGACATGACCGGATTCGCAAGAAACTGGCAGGAACCGCAGTGCGACCAAGGCTTGCCGTCTTCGTCAGCCTGAAGCATGTGTATGTTCAACTGATCGATGATGACAAGGGTATTACCCTTGCTGCCGCGTCGAACCTTAAGCGCAAGGCGGATGGCCAGATAGTGGCGGCCAACAATGCGGTCGCGTGTCAGATGGTTGGCACGGAGATAGCCGACAAGGCGCTTCAGATGGGTGTCAAGACTGTAGCCTTCGACCGGGGTGGACATTCCTACCATGGTCGCATCAAGGCGCTTGCCGAAGCCGCGCGCGCTGCCGGACTGGAATTCTAGGAGGAAGCTGTGGCAAGACGTTCGTTCGAACCCAAGGAATACGAAGAATCGGTCATCAGCATCGACCGCGTTACGAAGGTCGTCAAAGGCGGCAAGAAGATGAAGTTCAGGGTCCTTGTCGTTGTTGGCAACAAGAAGGGCAAGGTCGGTATCGGCATCGGCAAGGCTATCGAAATCCCGCTGGCGATCCAGAAAGGAATCACGGCTGCGAAGCGCAACCTCATTTCCTTCACGCTGAAGGGCACGACGCTGCCGTTCTCGACGAAGACTCGCACCGGCGCAGGCTGGGTGTATCTTCAGCCCGCTGTGACTGGAACTGGTATTGTCGCCGGCGGCGTCGTTCGCCAGATCATGGAGAAGGTTGGAGTCCAGGATGTTCTCACGAAGTCCCTCGGCAGCTCGAATTCAATCTCTCTTGCTGCGGCTACCATCGACGGACTGCGCGACATCGAGCAGATGACATTGATGCGCAACCTGCGTCGGCAGGACCGTATCAATGCGGAGCCGCGCGGTGCGGAGGCTCGTCAATGAAACTAAACGAGATGGTCAGACCAGAAGGTTTCATCGACAGTCCAAAAGTCATCGGCCGCGGAGCCGGGAGCGGCAAGGGCAAACAGAGTGGTCACGGCCGCAAGGGTGCCAAAGCTCGTTCCGGGCGTAGCAAGCGGGTTGGATTCGAGGGTGGACAGACTCCGCTCTATCGTCGTCTTCCGAAGAAGCATGGATTCAGACCCCACGTCCGGACAGTGTACGTTGCCGTCAACATCGGCGCACTCGAGGGCTACGAGGGAGAAATGCCCCTTGACCTGAACGCGCTCTACAACGCTCCAGTGAAGGTACTCGGAGACGGTGAACTGACGACGAAGGTTCAAGTGCGGGCATCGGGTTTCTCGGCTTCGGCTCGTGAGAAGATCGAGAAGGCTGGCGGCACC
>JAPLGJ010000010.1 GCA_026390215.1 Caldisericota bacterium | reverse complement strand
CTTATGGGTGGAGCGTTGACATGTGCCCCAAGGTGTACCACATCCAATTATGGAGGTAAACGTGAAGAGATTTGTCTCACTTCTCGTCGTCCTGGCAATGATTGCGGGGCTCACTGCTGGTGTATCCACTGCTACTGCTGCTACGACGACCTCTCTCATTCTGACGATCGGCAAGCTCAACTACACGCTAAATGGGATTACCAAGACGGGTGACCAAGCCCCGGAGATTACGGATTCGCGCACATTCGTGCCGATCCGTCTGGTGAGCGAGAGTTTTGGCGCCGACGTCAACTATGACGCCGCCACCAAGACGGTAGGCGTTCTCCTTGGCGCTACGCAGTTCGAGTTCGTCATTGGCCAGAAGGCTGTCAAGATCAATGGTGACGCCTTCCTTATGGATGCAGCTGCATACATCTCCAAGGCAGGCCGCACGCTCATTCCAATCCGCTTCGTCTCTGAGAAGTCTGGATTGACCGTTGCCTGGAATGGAACCACCCGCGTGGTCAGCGTCACTTCCAAGGCCCCTCTCACGAGCACTGTCAAGATCGGCCTTGTCACCGACGTCGGTGGCCGTGGCGACCAGTCATTCAACGACTCCGCCATGCGCGGCCTCGAGACCTGGGCAGCCAAGAAGTCCTTCGTCAAGGGCGGTGGCTATGCCACCATGACCGATGCTGCGTACAAGCAGTCTCTGGCCGACAACGCCCCGGACCTCAGTGACCGGAATATTGCCCCACTCACGAATGTTCTTCCAGTCATCCTTGAGTCCCGGGAACAGACCGACTACATCCCCAACCTCACCAAGCTTGCCGAGGACGAGGGATGCGCGCTCATCGTCGCAGTCGGGTTCATGCTTGCCGACGCCACCTACCAGGTCGCCAAGGAACATCCAAAGACCAAGTTCATGTTGATCGATGCCGTTCCCGCCGACTCTAATTATGCACCTCTGCCCACCCTGCCCAACCTTGTCTGCTTCCTGTTCAAGGAAGAGCAGTGCGGGTTCCTTGTCGGCGCCATCGCAGGCTATGCGACCAAGGCCAACAAGATCGGTTACATCGGCGGTATTCCCGTCCCGCCGGTCCAGCGCTATGAAGCAGGTTTCTTCGCTGGCATCAAGACCACCAACAAGACCGCGTATGGCACCGACGGCAAGAACGTGTCCAACGTCTACGCTATGAGTTTCACCGATGCGCCGAAGGGCAAGCAGATTGCCGAGGTCATGATCGGTCAGAAGTGCGATATCCTGTTCCACGCTGCCGGAGCCACTGGCAACGGTATGTTCGAAGCCATCAAAGTAGCCGGCGGACCTGACAAGGGTCTGTGGGGCATCGGCGTCGACGTCGACATGGGCAAGAACCCGAACCTGTACCCTGCCGGCACGCTGACCTCTGCTCTCAAGCACGTCGACTTTGCCACCTATATCTCCGTCAAGTCCATCGTCGACGGAACCTTCACTCCTGGCGTCATTACCCTGTCTCTTCGCAATGGTGGCGTGGGCTGGGCCGAGGGCAGTGTTGCCAAGGTCCTGTCTGCCGCACAAATTGCCAAGATCAACACCCTTCGTCAGGATATCATCGACGGCAAGATCACTCCGCCGGTTGACCCCGCAGCCGTCGCGGCCTGGACAGCTCCGACTGGCTACTAGACTCTGTTTCAACAATGACTGCCAACCCCCGGCTTCACGCCGGGGGTTTTGTCTGTGCGGTCACGTTCATCCGAATGGCGAGGAGTCCTGTGCCCAGGAAGGAAGACGCCCCAGGGGGGTTAGGCCTGGGGCAATGTGGAAAAGGAAAGGGGAGTTGCTGTTTGCTGCAACTGGCAACAGTATAGCGTTGAAGGGTGTAATACGACGCAGCTTTTCACAGTGTTGTCACGCCCGCGTCCTCCACAGGGCAAACGGCGAACACCTTGTCCTGACAATCAAGACGCCCTCCCGTGCACGCACAGGAGGGCGTCAGTTGAGACATACGCTCCCTCTTCAGGGCTTGAAAACGTTCCACCCGCCCCGCTTCATCTGAAAGTAGAAGAAGGCTACCCAGGCTACTGGGAATATCACAGCATTCCACGGTCTTCCGCCCTTCCAGAACATGATCTCGCTCAGGATAAGCGGCACAAGGAATACTGCGAGTCTCACCCAGTAGCGAGGCGGTTGTTTCTTCTGGACCGGCCCTGGTTTCTGCTCGACAGGAGGTATCGGCGGTTCTGTTGGTACGATGATGTCTTTCTCGTCCTTCCGGTCTTTTGCCATGTCAGTTCCTATGATGCCTCGCTCTTCACCGGAATGTTCCTGCTTGCCAGAATGTTGATGCCGGTGCCGAGCGCGTTTTCAATGACGACATCCCCAATCTTCACGGGAGCCTTGAGCTCGACTTTTCGGATCACGGCCAGCAGATCAAAAATACGCGGCTTGGGAATCGGCGATTCCGTGTAGACCGGTGCAAGAGGATGCACGCCGCCCCTTACCCGGACCGTGGTCGTCACCATGCGCCGCGGATCATTCAATTCCCCCGTCACATAGTCGATGCCACGCTTGCAGCTATTCCCTTCCATCTGGACAACGACCTCACCCTCAAGTGTCACATCCAGAGCACAGCCCCTTGGACAGGTAATACAGATAAACTTCCTGTGTTCATGCGCCATATCAGTCTCCTTATCGCCTGACGACTCGCACGCTCAGCTCAGACGCGCGTTGCACCGCGTCGTAGGCAGACTGTGGAATGTCGATATTGACCATCTCGCCCGGGCGCACGTAGAGTTCCGTCTTTCTGGTCACGCGTTCTTCGCCGTTCATGACTTCGACCCAGACGGGTTCCTCGATCGGCAGTGTCACACGCATCTGCAAACGCTGAGCCGATTCTGCAAGGCTTTCCTTGTCCAGAACATGGGGAACGACGTAGCGAACATTGTCTCCGGCTTTCATCTTGACCCGTCGGCCGTGGTGTTTGCGCTCAGCAATAGCGTATTGCGCCGCGTTCCGCCCACAGAGCAGCCCGGCTTGAGTCACCCAGTCCACCAGGTCGTAGACGTGGACCACGTTGCCCGCGGCAAAAATGCCTGGCACGTTGGTTTGCATCTTCTCGTCGACAAATGGGCCGCCGGTGACGGGATCAAGCGAAACACCCGCCTTGCGCGAGAGTTCATTTTCCGGGATGAGGCCCACTGAAAGCAACAGCGTATCGCAGGGAATGATCTCCTCAGTGCCGGGTATCGGCTGACGCTGCTTATCGATCTGAACCGACTCGATCGCTTCTACTCTGTCATTGCCAATAATGCGCTTGACCGTATGTTGCAGCTGGAGCGGAATATCATAGTCCAGAAGGCACTGCACATAGTTGCGCGTCAGGCCGGTCAGGAAGGGCATGATTTCCAGCACTCGTTCCACCTTGGCGCCTTCGAAGGTAAGCCTGCGCGCCATGATCATGCCGATGTCGCCCGATCCAAGAATCACGAAGCGCTTGCCAGGCATGAAGCCTTCGATATTGACAAAGCGCTGGGCCGTTCCTGCGGTATAGACACCTGCCGGCCTTGTTCCCGGCAAAGCAATCTGTGCCCTCGTTCGCTCACGGCAGCCCATGGCGAGCACCAGAGCCCTCGTGTCAAGTTCGAGAAAACCGGACGTCCGACTCGTCGCATACACATGCCGTTCGCTGGTCACATTGAGTGCCATCGCATCCAGCAGCGTATCGATGTGGAGCCCCGCAAGCTCATCGATGAAGTGCTGCGCATAGGCAGGACCTGGCATGTCCTTCTTGAATATCAGGAGGCCGAATCCGTTATGAATGCATTGCTGGAGAATCCCGCCCAGCTCCTGTGCCCGCTCGACAACAAGCACATCCTGAGCACCCGTCTTCTTTGCTTCGATCGCGGCGGCCAGGCCGGCAGGGCCGGCGCCGATAACGATCACATCATATCTTTCCTTTAGCATTATTCTGCCTCCTTATCCTTGGTCGGCCGGACAAGGAATTCTGATCCCTTACCCTTCTTGCTGATTTCGAGCGGTGAGACACCCAGTTCACGGGCAAGAATCTCGACGACACGCGGAGTATCAAAACCACCCTGACATCGTCCCGTACCCAGCCAGGTACGCCGCTTGATGGCGTCGTAGGTGCGCGCAGGTATGGGCGCGTGTATTTCGGCGACGATTTCACCTTCGGTGACGTTCTCACAGCGGCAAATGATGCGTCCATAGCTCGCATCGTTCTCTACGAGCAACTTCTGCTCAGTCGGCAACATGTCACGGAAACGCGGACGAGCCCTGCGTATGGGGTTCCAGTCCGGCTTCTCCTCAAGCTTCTCACCGGCGCCCTCGAGCAGTTCGACGACCCGGACGGCGATGGCTGGAGACGAGGTAAGCCCGGGCGACTCGATGCCGCCAAGGTTGACCAGGCCGTCGACCTCCTTGGGGATCTCAATGATGTAATCCTTGTTGTACTTGACGTCGAGGTTGGCGCACGGAGCGTTCCCTCCCGGCCTGAGTCCGGCAAATTCCGCTATCGAATATCGCAGGCTGAGCGATGGAACCAGGTTCAGAGCCCCCTGCCAGATTTCATCCAATCCCTCACGGGTAATGGAACGGTCTTCTTTGTCGTCTATCTCCAGAGCGTTCGGTCCTATGATGGTATTGCCATGCACGGTCGTGGTAACCAGAATCCCCTTGCTGGTCGCAGACGGCACCGGGAACAGCACGTTGTTGATGGTGATTTCGGCTTTGTCGAAGACGTAGTACTCGCCCTTTCGAGGTGTAATCTTGAACTCCGGCCGCACGCCGGCCTTGTGCATCACCTCGTCGCAATACAGGCCCGCACTGTTGACGACCCAGCGGGAGTTGAAGTCACCGCGATTTGTCTTGATGCCGACGATGCGCCTTCCTTCCACAATGAAGTCCTGAAATGCCGTGTCGGTCATAAGGGTGACCCCGTTGACGACGGCATTCTCCGCAGCAGCGACCACAACGCCGAAGGGATCACAGATGCCGCCGGTAGTGGCCCAGAGAGCACCGCTTACCTCGGGATTGATGTTGGGCTCCCGCCGACGAACGTCTGCCCCGTTGATGATAACCATTCCGGGAACTCCATTCTCAAGTCCCTGCTGCCGCAGACCTTCGAGCTTGGTGAACTCCTCGGGTCCTATGGCGACGACGTAATCTCCGCGCCTCTCAAAGGAGAAGTTGAGCTCGCCTGCGAGCTGATCGAACATCTGGTTTCCCAGAACGTTCATCTCGGCCTTCAGCGTGCCTGGCTTGGGGTCATAACCAGCATGGACAATCGCCGTATTCGCAGAGGAGGCTCCCATGCCGATGTCGGAATCCTTTTCAATCAGAAGGATATCAAGCTTGTAGCGCGAGAGAAACCGGGCCACCATACTGCCGACCACACCCGCGCCTATGATGATGACATCATACGTTTTGTCCGCCATATTCGCCATTCCTTTTTGTTCAGTATCGTACTTCCAAAGAAGTAAGCCAGGACATCGTCGATCGAGTCGGCCCAGACAAGAACGAGCCGCGACCGCCGGTCGCGGCTCGTTCTGAATACGAGAAACCTAGAGTGCTAGTTCTACTGCTTTATCCAACCGAACGTGCGCTTGACGGCTTCAAGCCAGCCGTCAAAGAGCTTGGCGCGCTTGGCGCTGTCCATCTTGGGCTCCCACGTCTTGTCCACGCCCCAGTTGGCGCGCAGATCTTCGACCTTGGCCCAGAAACCAACTGCGAGGCCAGCTGCATAGGCAGCACCGAGAGCGGTGGTTTCGGCTACCTTCGGACGGATGACGGGAACGCCGAGGATATCCGACTGGAACTGCATCAATGTGTCGTTGAACACCATGCCACCGTCTACCTTGAGTGCGGTAAGCGGAACGCCGGAGTCTTTGTTCATGGCTTCGAGGACTTCGCGGGTCTGATACGCAGTCGCTTCGAGTGCAGCGCGGGCGATGTGACCCTTGTTGACGTAACGGGTCATGCCGACGATGACACCACGAGCGTCGTTCTTCCAGTACGGGGCGAAGAGGCCGGAGAATGCGGGTACGAAGTAAATACCGCCGTTGTCCTCGACCGTGTTGGCCAGAGGCTCGATGTCGGAGGATTTCTGGATCAGGCCGAGGTTGTCGCGCAGCCACTGAACCAGAGCGCCTGTGATGGCGATGGAACCTTCAAGGGCGTACACGGCGGGCTCTTTGCCGATCTTGTAGCCGAGCGTGGTAAGCAGACCGTTCTTGGAGGGGACGGGCTTGGTGCCGGTGTTGAGCAGCATGAAGCAGCCGGTACCGTAGGTATTCTTGGCTTCTCCCGCGCTAAAGCAGGTTTGGCCAAAGAGAGCTGCTTGCTGGTCGCCAAGGTCACCGGCGACAGGAATGCCTGCAAGTGCGCCAACAGCCATACCGTAGACTTCCGAAGAGGCCTTGATGTCGGGAAGCACAGAGCGCGGAATGCCCATCAGCTTGAGAATCTCTTCGTCCCAGTCGAGGGTCTCGAGGTTCATCAACATGGTGCGGCTGGCATTCGAGACATCAGTGACATGAACGCCGCCATTGACTCCACCCGTCACATTCCAGATGACCCAGCAGTCCATGTTGCCAAAATACAGTTCGCCCTTCTCGGCCTTTTCTCTGGCGCCAGCAACGTTGTCAAGAATCCATTTGATCTTGGGACCGGAGAAGTATGTGGCCAGGGGCAGTCCTACTTTGGCACGAAGACGATCCTGTCCGCCGACCTTTGCCAGCTCATTGCAGATGAGGTCAGTACGTGTGTCCTGCCATACGATGGCATTGTAGACCGGCTTGCCAGTGTTCTTGTCCCAGACCACCGTGGTCTCGCGCTGGTTGGTGACACCGACTGCTGCGAGATCCTTAGCATCAACATGTGCCTTTGCAAGCGCACCAGCAATAACCGCCTGAGTGGATGCCCAGACTTCCATTGGATCATGTTCGACCCAGCCGGGCTTGGGATAGATCTGCTCATGCTCTTTCTGGTCGATACCGACAACCTGTCCGGCATGATCGAAGATCATGAACCGAGTGCTGGTCGTGCCCTGATCGATTGCTCCTACGTACTTTGCCATGATGATTTCTCCTTTGTCAACTATTGCTACTTCTTCTCGGGGAGATTCGGAGTGATGAACGCGTCATACGTGAAGGCACCCACGAGGCCACCCACCAAGGGCATCAGAACAGGTGCAAGCAGCCAGTACATGCCATCAAAGAGACCCTTCGTTCCGGCAATGGCACCAAAGATACGGGGGCCAAGGTCACGAGCTGGGTTGATCGAATAGCCGCTCGGTCCACCGAGAGAGAGACCGACGGCAAGAACGGTGCCACCGACGATGAAGACACCAAGGTTATCTTTCAGACCCATGTTCTTGGCATCACCAGATGCAAGAATACCCCAGAGCAGAACGGCAGTCCCGAAGATTTCAGCGATGCAGGCATTGAACAAGCTGTAGGGGCCGGCTGATGCAGCAGCTCCAGCTCCCCAGAACGTCTGGCCAAAGACTGAACCAGGCCCGGTGGCCCATACGTTGGGCATGCCGGCAGCTTTAAGACCATCAAGGTAGACAAGGTAGACGCCGAGTGCACCAAGGAAGGCGCCGGTCATCTGGGCGATCCAGTATGGAATGACCTTTGCCCATGCAAAGCCGCGCTTTGCGGCCACGGCAAGGGTAACGGCCGGGTTCAGATGCGCACCGGAAACGCCACCAGAGACGTACACGGCGACGATGACAGCAAATGCCCAACCGATCGTAATGGTATTCCAGTTATAACCACCAGCAGCAACGCGGGGGGCAAGACCAACGTTGGCGACAACACCGTCGCCGAGCAAAATCAGGATAAAGGTTCCAAACACTTCACCGATTAACTCTCCAAACAGACCGTTCTTCTTCATTCTGATGTCTCCTTTACGTGCAGGGATAATTCTACTTGCGGAAACCCAATCATCAGAGGTGCTTGAACTACGAACTTTCTGTCAACAACGCCGATCTCCTGTCAACCCCCTTTCCCTTCCGACATCACCTGCTATGGGCGCCCGACACTGAGGGCTTCTGGAACCCTGGAATCGGGAAAACACTGACACGCTGAAACTCGTCCATATCATCTGCCACACAACCTACTGTCGATACGATAACACATTCGTCAAATTGCACAACAGTGCCCTGGAAGGACGGTCAAACAGTAGTATCCTTGCTCCTAGTGCAAGCCCAGCCTCTCCTTGACCAGGAGCCTTACCGCTGCTGCGCTCTCCAGTTCAAGACTTTCCCTGGCGAGGTCGTGCAGACCGGCGATGTTTAGCGTGCGCGCAAGACTCTTTGCTGCGGGTATCGATCCAGGAGCCATGCTCAGCTCTTTGACACCGAGGCCGAGCAGTATCGGGATTGCCACAGGGTCGCCCGCCAGTTCTCCGCAAACGCCGACCCATTTGCCCGCTTCGTCAGCGCCGCGTATGGTCCGGTCTATCAACCGGAGGACAGCCGGATGCAGAGCATCCTGCAAATACGCTACGTCGGCGTTTCCACGCTCGGCGGCCATCGTGTATTGCGTCAGGTCATTCGTGCCGATGCTGAAGAAATCCACCTCGCGGGCGAATACTGGAGCAAGAAGGGCTGCCGAGGGTATTTCCACCATGATGCCAACGTCGACGTTCGGCGCAGTCAGCATTCCACGTCGCAGTACTTCTTCCCGGGCCTCTTCCAGAAGAGAGCGGGCGCGACGCAGTTCAGCAATGTCTGCGACCATGGGAAACATGATCTTGATGTTGTGACCTGCTGATGCTCGAAGAATCGCCCTCAACTCGGCCTTGAAGAAGTCCGGCCGGTCCAGGCAGAGACGCAGTGCCCGTTTTCCCAAGAATGGATTCTGTTCTTCCTCTTGTGGCAGATAGGCCAGTGGTTTGTCGCCACCCACATCCAGGGTCCTGACGACAAGCGGACGGTCTTCCATCACTTCAGCAATTTCCCGGTAGGCTGCAAACTGCTCATCTTCTTCTGGCGTGTCAAGGCGGCCCAGAAAG
>JAPLGJ010000148.1 GCA_026390215.1 Caldisericota bacterium | reverse complement strand
TGGGGACGGTCAGGCCCTTTCCCCAGCCAAGGATAATGATGAGAACTGCCTGGCCAAGGTGCAGCAGAGCCATGAGGATATTGTAAATGCGCAACCTGTTGAGGTCATACGATGAATCCTGTGATTCGTGTCTGGTTTCTGCCATTGCTTTCCTCCAAAGGTTAGAAATACTAATAATATGAGTATAGCGAACCACGGGATTCTTGTCAAGGGGGATGCGCAGGAAAGGTTTCATCAGGATGGTGCCGAAGGAGGGAATTGAACCCACACGGGTGTTACCCCGGCA
Source organism: Caldisericota bacterium (assembly GCA_026390215.1). Classification (GTDB taxonomy): domain Bacteria; phylum Caldisericota; class Caldisericia; order Cryosericales; family Cryosericaceae; genus Cryosericum. Next base: position 1,380 of record JAPLGJ010000148.1, on the reverse strand, counting down.
GATTTTGAGTCTGCTGCGTCTGCCAGTTCCGCCACTTCGGCACGTGCCCAGTATAGCTGCGGGCCAAGAGCTGTCAAACTCGCGCTCGCACTGCAGCATCCTGGCATGAGCTCCTATGCAGAGTGACCCAGATTTGTATAATGGCTGCATGGATGACATGCCGAAGCTTGCACAGACGATCGATCAGGTCGTGGCCGGGCGGACCGAGCTGTACGAGACCATCGTGCGCTACTACGAGGGATTCGTTTTCTCGGTGGCCGTCAGGGTGACCTTTGACCGCGACCTGGCCTATGACGTGACGCAGGAGACCTTCCTGAAGCTGTACGGAAGTCTCTCCAAGTTCCGGGGACAGTCCCGGCTGTCTTCGTACCTGTATCGTATTGCCACCAATGCCGGCATCGACGCTGCGCGCAAACGGTCCCAGCACCCCGTGAGTTCTGGCGACGCTCAAGCTGACCTGCTGACAGTCGAGGCTCCGCAGACTGCCAGTGATGGGCCCGATGTGGAAGAGGTCAAGTCTGCTCTAAGAGCAGCTCTGCAGAAGGTCGATCCCGTGTTCAGAGCGGCCTTCTCCCTCGTCGATCTGGACGGCCTGAGCTATGAAGAAGCTGCTGTCAGGCTCGGAGTACCCGTGGGGACCGTCAAGAGCAGAGTTTTTCGTGCCCGTGGCGAACTGCGCGAACTCCTTTCGGGAACCTTGGGACGTTGAGCGCGTCTTATGAATGGTGACAACTGATGACACATGACATGAGCAAGGACAACGAGATCCTGAAGCACAACGAACAGCCCCTTGAGCTGTCGACGGAGTTGCGCAGTGAAGTATCGGTGCTGTTTGCGCCGATGGATCGCTCACTCGCAAGTTCCGTGACTGCCATGATCGGCTCTCGCCGCTCTCGCCGCCGCCTGCTTCAGAGCCTGTGGCTTGGATTCTCGCCCGTCGTGGCCGTCGCCATCGTAGCTGTGCTGTACGTGGGTGGTGCCGTCTTGCCGCGCAGAATGTCGCTTGCCACGTCAAAGGGAGCATTCATTCCTCCGAACATGGAAATTCGCGCTCAGGACGACGCACTCGGCGGACTTGTCGGCTCCGAGGGCGCTTCTGGCCTTGCCGTCGCCTGTCGTGCGCCGTCCTTCCGCGTTCTCCTTGAGGGCAGTGTTGCGCGTAGACAACTCCTGGCAACGTGGATGAGGACCAGACATGCTGACGTTGCCCTCGAACTCGAATCTGCTGTCCTCGGGAGCGAGGTCGCCCTGACGCTGGAGCCCGACGAGGTTCGTGGGTTTTCGGCTCTGATGGCGCTTCACGGGTTCACGGGGCAGGAGCCCTCCGGTCTTCGTACGGTCAATCGATGTCCGCCTGCGTCCTGGGCGTCCAGCCTGGGC
>JAPLGJ010000033.1 GCA_026390215.1 Caldisericota bacterium | reverse complement strand
TCTGTCTTGGAGTCTGCCGGCGGGGACCATGGCGATAGCGAAGACGACCATGAAGACCGTGAACGGGAGCATCGCCGCAGCGGTGGTCCAGCCAAACCGGTCAGCCAACGGACCTACGTAGACGCCCCATGTGTAGGAAAGCCCACCCATGAGGCCAAGCAGGAAGCCGGCCAGGGGGACAGTCCACCTCGTCTTGACGGCCATGTTGGGCTTGTCGCGGTCCGTGGAAGAATTGGCGAGCGTTTCCGTGTTCATCCCATGCCTCCCATGTCGTTGTTCAGCACGACCGTCTGGGCACCGGTTTCACGGGCCCTCTTCGTCCCGGAAGTCGGCAAACGAATACTGTCAGCGCTGCAAGCCTGAGGTGTGAGGTGCCAGGACGGACAGAAGGAGGATGAAGCCTGCCTCGATGATGCCCGTCAGGGTGAGAGCGACGAGAGCCACGTTGAGGGAACGCCACCGATCACGTCTGTAGGCGACGAGGATGAGGACGGCGAACAGCGCTGTCTGAGCGATGAGGAACATCTCGACGAGCCACAGAGGACCGCGCCAGGGCAGGGCGCCCGTATCGCGCACCCATACGAACAGCGCATACAGTCCGATGCCGAGAGCACCGTTCAGACTGGAGACAAGCAGAGCTTTGCCAAAGACCTGCTGCTTGCTGCAGCACCACCGTGACGCGAGCCAGAGCGTGACCGCCATGAGCAGGGTGTCTGCAACGCGTGCGGGCACAGCCATCAGCCAGGTATCGGAGAGCAGCCAGGAGAGCAGCATGGGAGTGTCCCGGGGTCCGCTTCTATTTCGCGAAGAAGGTCATCAGCATTGAGATGATGATGAAGATGACCCAGATGATAATACCCACCATGGCGCCCTTGCTCTGCGCCTGGTTCTTGCGTCCACTCCGGTTCTGGAGGTTCCCGGCCTGGCCGGACGTGCGCTGAGCCATCGAGTTCGACAATGACTGCAGGAAGGCAGGAAGCGGCATTTCAGCTTGCTGATATCTGTTGGCCGTGCCGGTCCGCATGTCGCCCAGCTCTGCCTCGGTCGGCGTGATCTTGTGCGCCATTATGAACTCGATCTCTTCCCGGGTTCGCGGTGGTGCGGCATAGTCAATGACCGCACTATAGTCGGCTGACAGGTCGCGGTCATACCTCGAGTAGATTGGTCCTCGTTCCTTGTTGAGTTCCATAGGTGTCATCCCCCTTGCCACATCGGTCCGTTGGCACAGTAGCGATTCTGCTCTCCTATTCTAGCACGTTGTGGATTTCTCGTCACGTGGTCCGATACTCTGAAGAATCTGTACGGTCAGTCCTGGTGGCGCTCCGCGAGGTACCGTCCCAATTCCGTGACATCCTGGGACACGAACGGGTCGACGTCGGGACTTGAGATGCCATAGTAAGCGGTGAACACGGCTGCCGCCAAGTGGTCGAGCGGAGTTGGCCATGCGGCATACGCAGCTGCGGGTATCCTTTGCTGTGCGCTGTCTGCAGTGGTCAGCAGGTCCAGCAGGTTGAGCCGAAGCATGGTCATGGGGCCCATATAGGACAGCATGAGGTCGGCAGGAACCAGCCACCGCAGGGCGTCATCCAGCCTGATGATCTGTTCGGGAGCGGCCCCGGGCGGGCGATGCGCCAGACGGTCACGCAGGACGGCCATCACGCCAAATACGATGCCCGTCAGCAACAGACTGCCGATGAGTGCGACCGTGCTCTGGAGGCGAGGAGCCATGCCGGAGGGCCCGGGCACCAACGTGAGTCCATAGAGGATGCCAAGGTACAGCAGGATGGCGTAGGCAGCGGCACCGGCGATCTGGGTCGGGTCGAACAGTGCAGGCCTTCCTTGCAGGGGTCCCATAGGTGGTCTCAGCCGGACCTCGGTTGGCCGCGGCGTCGTGCCGTTCCGTATGGATGGTTGCTCATTCATGGTTCCCCCTCATAAAGATGTCGTGCTGTCATCTCAGGCCGTGGGCATCCCCGCACAACAGACTGCCTGACACAGTATAGGCCGTACAGAGAGGAAGATGTAACCAGAACATGCCGTCGACGTATGCCAGGTGACTGGGTATGACTCATGGACGTTGTCCATGGGGTCCGGCTTGGAACCAGAAGACTACGCAATACGTCTTGATAGGTGAGGACCACACGGTCCCGCATAGGCAGTACGCTGGAGGATGATTGCATGATGAACATGGGAAAGCCCTTGATACTGGCAGTCGGCACACTTATCGGACTCGCATCGGTCGCCCTGGCCAACCGCCGTGGATATGAGCGGATCCCAAACGTGGATGGACGTGAATACGTCGTCAACAGGTGGACGGGCAGGGTCTCCGTCGTCGACAGGGAAACCGATAGCCGGAAGCCTCACTAGAAGTCCAGACTGTCCCGACCAGCAGTGGGCCCGGGTCTTCTCTACCGCTTCGCAGCG
>JAPLGJ010000144.1 GCA_026390215.1 Caldisericota bacterium | reverse complement strand
ACCGCCGAAGTTCGATGGACGTTTCGTGGCACTCGAAGTGCGCGACATCGAGTCCGGGGAACAGGTGGGTCGTCGTTCCGAGGAGTTCGACGTCGCCTCCGGTCGCCCTTCGGAGACAGGTCGAATCGAAGGGAAGGAGCTGCAGAGACTCTCGTCCGTCGACGAGGCGCCCGTCGCAGTAGTAGTTGCCAGGATCCAGATCTATTGTGGCAGGTCGGGAGCCAAGGTTGGCAGCCACGACATAGGTGGCGTTCTCTGCGCGCAGGGTCAGGCGCCACGCTTCGCCGAACGGTCTGGCCTCGAGGGTGGCCTTCGCAGAGACCACGCTTCGCCGAACGGTCTGGTCTCGAGGGTGGCCTTCGCAGAGAACGGAAACTGCGAGAGATACAGCCGGAGTTGTGCGTCCGTATAGGAGGAGATGTCATCTGACGTGAAGACGAGGCCCCCCATCGCCTGGTTCACCAGGAACAGAGTGCGGCGCTGTGCCTCGGTCAGACTGTTTCCCGTGTCCCGAAGGATGGTGACGTCCGGATCGTTCCAGAAGGCCACTCCATTCAAGTGTCTTCGGCTGATAGCGTTGCGCAGCGCGCAGACCGTCGATACGCGCTCGCGGCCGATTCGGCAGAAGTCGACCTGTCCGAACGCGGGGCCAAGTGGAACGCCACATCCCAGGATGAGGTCGTCCCCGATGATGTCGCGCAGGAACTGCATGGATTCGGACATGACCTGGCCTCGTGTCTTGCCTTCGGGGGCTTTCCGACAGGCGGCGTACAGGAAGTCGAGCTTGACCAGGTCGAAGTGCCAGGTATGCAGGATCAGGTCGAAGACATCGCGGAGATAGGAGCGGACAGCCGGGTTCGCCACGTCAAGCGAGTAGAAGAAGCCGCTCCAGCCTGGGTTGTAGCCAGCCTTGACGGGCTTTCCATGGTCACCTGTCAGGAACCAGTCGGGATGATCGCGCAACAGGTCAGATCGCTCCTCGGCGATGAAAGGTGTCACCCACAGGCCGGCCTTGTAGCCGCGTCTGTGGATTGCCTCAGCCATCGTCCCCATCCCGTCCGGGAACTTGGCGTTGGTCGACAGCCAGTCGCCGACGGCATGTTGCCACCCGTCGTCGATCTGAAAGACATCGAGAGGGACCTCGTGTTCGCCCAAAGCGTCGAGGTTGTGCTGGATGATCTCCTGCGTGATGCCCGTGTAGTAGTTGTACCAGCTTGTCCATCCGGTCAGAGGTGGCGTCCGGAGGGGTCGGAGGCCAAGGAGGTCGAAGTAGCAGCCGAACGTCTCCTGGTCCGTTCCCGTTCCCACATACACGTCGTACAGGACATATGGGCCGGCAGGCATGACCCCGCCGCATTCCTTCTGGAGCGTGACCCTTCCTGCGGAGGAGGCGACCGTCACCAGAGTGAACCCCGTCTGTTCGGCCAGCGAACCAAACAGGGTCAGAAGATCGGACTTGGTCCGAACGTATCCGTAGGTCCAGCCATGGAAACGCCCCGGAAATCCAGGGTTCGTGACGAACTCGTAGTCGCCGTACATGGAACATCGTGAGCGGGCCAGCCTGTTGAGCGAGGGGATGCGATCCCAGGGTCCCAGCTCACGGGATTCTGTCCACGTCTGGTAGCCATTCACGAAGATGCGGCTGGATGGTGGAACGGGAACCGGGACTCGCAGTTCGGCCGCGAGCAGCGTCACCGCGGTGCGAGGCGTCACGGTGACGGTCCAGCGTTCACCGGGGACAGTCTCTCGTATCGTCGGTCCGATGACAAGGTCGTCGTTTTCCGCTTCGTGAATCAGGTCGAAATCCAGGGTCATGATGACCCCTTCGCGACGATAGGTCAGCTTGCCCTTCACGCGTTCCATCCTATGCCTCCTCGGTTCTCTCGTGAACGCCATCAGCCGCGTGTGTCGCATAGAATGAAGGTATCAGGCCAGTTGTAGCGAGATAGGCGGATCGAATCGAAGCTGCAAAGTCGGGAATTCGTTCCTGCTCGACGAGCGCGATTGCACAGCCTCCGAAACCGGCGCCCGTCATGCGGGCACCCAGACATCCCGGGGCCAGGAGTGCGGCTCCTACGATCGCATCGAGATATGGGCCCGTCACTTCGTAGTCATCCCTTAGCGATGCGTGAGACTCCGTGAGCAGTTTCCCAAATGTGACCAGATCGCCGGCCGCCAGCACGCGAGAGGCTTGTTCCACACGTGCCTGCTCGGAGATGACATGACGCACTCTTCGCTGCAGAACTGGGTCCGCAACGTGGGCCAGAACGTCCCTCCATTGGGCGTGGACAAGGCCGTTTTGGGGAGCGTCTGTTCCGAGAAGCTGGAGAACGGCATCACACTCGGCCCTGCGTTCATTGTACTTCGAGTCGGTCAGGCGCCGCTCTCTGGATGTGTTCATGATGACGAGAGCGTATGCCCCCAGGGTAACAGGCACATAGCCGTAGTCCTGTGATTCGCAGTCGAGCAGCAGGGCACAGTCCTCCCTGCCGAGTGCGACGGCGAACTGATCCATGATGCCGCAGTTGACCCCGACAAACTGGTTCTCTACCTTCTGGCAGAGCCGGGCGATGGCCTTGAGGTCGTCCGTAGGAGCCTTCGCAAGTGCGAGAAAGGAAAACGCGGTCAATACTTC
>JAPLGJ010000107.1 GCA_026390215.1 Caldisericota bacterium | reverse complement strand
ACCTTGGCATTGCAGCTGGTGAGCTCCGTGACATTGCCTTCAATGCGCTTTCCGAGGGTCCGCTCGGAAAACTGCGCATCCTGACGGCGCGTGACGTCGTCGAGCTCCTCAAGCCTGTGCTCTAGGTGCGGGGGCAGTCAGCGTGACGTGTCCGTGAGAGGCTCACTGCGTACGACGCTGCTGGAACTGCTGGCGGGAGCTGTCCTGGGAGGCGGCATGCTCCTGCTGGGCAGCCGGGTTGGGGCGAAGCTGGGCGCCAGTTCCGGCAATGGCTGGGGAGACATCATCGGGGCTCTGGTCGGCAGTGTCCTGGCCTACCCTGTCGGATTCGTGGCGGGCATGTGGCTGGTGGCGTGGCGATTGCGTCTTCCCCACAGTCTCTGGCGAGGCATCTTCGGGGCGGTCCTGGGACTCGTGCTTGTACTCCTCCTGGCAGAGCCGCTGCGCCTCAACCAGGATTCGCGCTTGATGGTGACGCTCCTGTATCTTGTCCCGAGCGTGGCTGCGCTGTTCGGTTTCAACCGGCCCCAGCACGCCTTGCCTCCGACAGGCTCTTCGAAGGCGCTCTAGTTGCAGGAGCACCATGACGTTACAGAAACGCACTCTGCATAAGGTCCTGGCACTGCTGGCGATAGCGGCGCTGCTTGTTGGAGTCGTCGCTGTTTCACATGCTGTGCCCGCGTATTCTCTCGTCACTGATGACTCCACGGCGGGCGCTGTCGATCATCCACCTCCCGCGCAGCGCGTGATGCCTCCCATTCCTCTCGAGCCGCAGCCCGACCTCGACCAGCCCCTGAACATCCTGTTGCTTGGTGCCGACTCCCGTGACAAGGAAGACCCCGGGCGCGCAGACACGATCATGCTGGTGCGGCTGGACCCGGCGACGAAGTACGTGCGCCTGCTGTCTCTCCCCCGCGACACGCGCGTCACGATCCCCGGGCACGGCGTCAACAAGTTGAACCAGGCTTCGAGTGGCTACTACGCTGGCGGCGGGACCAGCCTGCTGGTCGACACCATCACGACAGACCTGCTGCCAGGTCTCCGCATCGACTACACGGTCACAACCGATTTCGCAGGGTTCGCAGCCATCATCGACGCTCTGGGCGGTGTAACCATCGACGTCGAGGAGAGGATGCTCTACAAGGGGGTCGACGTGCTCATCGACCTGCAGCCGGGCGTCCAGCATCTCGATGGCGAGCAGGCGCTCGAGTATGCTCGGTTCAGGATGGATGCCATTGGGGATTTCGCCACGTGGTCTGGCGAGGACCATGGGCGCGTAGCGCGCCAGAAGAAGCTCCTGGCGGCTATCATCGACCAGACGAAAGAGGTGCGAACCCTACTGCGACTCCCTGCGGTCATCCGCGCAGTGCAAGCGGCCGTGACAACCGACATGTCGTTCGGTGTCATGGCGCGCATCGCTATGACCTACAAGGATGTCGCGGCTGAAGGCGTGGAATCGGTCCCTTTCCCGGGATTGCCGGAGGTGGTGGACGGCACATCGTACGTCATCCCAAAGACCGATGTGCTCCGGACGACGACGGGGCCGCTGTTTGGCGTTGCGGTTTCCTTTGAGGTTCCTGCGGACTGAACGAGGTCCAGGCACAGCTCCCAGACGCTAGGGAGCCCCGCGCCGCGGGGCTCCGATGAGGTACGTTTGGTTGTTTCGAGGGATCCTATAGCTTGGCTAGCTCTTCGTCGAGTTTCTCACGCTGCAGCAGGTCATACTGGAGCAGGCGGCCCTTCACGAGGATGCCAGTGAGTCCGCCACGAGACAGAAAACCTTCTGGATCGATGACGGCGTCCACTTCTGCGATCGGTATGCCCAGCTTCTCGGCAACATACGTGCCCGTTTGGCTGAGGATACGGTACTGAAACGGACACGAGAGAGGTCCGAGCAGCACGGTGACGCGGCTCTTGTCGTCGGGCAGCGTCGTCGGCTCCACCACTGTGTGTGCGGTTGGGGTCCAGACCGTTTCCGGCACGAAGGGCTTGAACATGAGGTCGGGGTCGCCATCCATGTGGACAAATCCGTGGTGCAGGTAGAATGATTCGGCTGACTGCTGGCCCTCAGCTTCGCCATGAAAGGCAATGGCAGCCATGCCATCAGCAGGCTTGCCGTCGAACCAGCGATGCTGACGCTGCATCGTCGTCTCGACCTCTGCCAGAAGCTTGCTGCCGATGCCCCGTCCCCAGCGGGACTTCTTGGGCACCCAGATGCAGTCGATGACTGCGACACCCACACCCATGGGGTCGCGGTCGGGATGACACTGGATCATGCCGATTGGGTCGGCACCGTTGTAGGCGACCCAGGCAAACGTGCCCAGTTCGGCCAGGCGGTCACGGACCCATTGTCTCTTGGCCTTGGTCGCCCTCTCCCACAATGGATCCGATTTCGCTCCTTCTCCTGCACAGATCGTGGCAAGGTCGCCTGCATTGCGTACTGCTACCGGAAGGATTCTTGTTGCGCTCATGATGGCCTCACCATTGGTTGAATACTCTCTCGGCAAAACCGAGGAAGTGGTCGAGGTGCACCCGGGTCCCGTCATCGAGGACGGCGTCACCGGTGAAGTGTAGTTCGATGTGGCCTGCCATTACTGGCAGTCGGTGCGCGTCAATCCGAATGGCTCTTTCCTCTCGATCCAGTCCTTGCGTGCCCAGTCCTGGGATTTCCAGGGCATGTTCTGCGGTGTGACCATCGGGAGAATGTCGCGGAAGAACGCCAGACGCTCGACGCTGGTCATGGGCACGAAGTCCTCGGCAAGGTCGATGTTGCCGTTCAGCTGTTCGATGGTGGAGCAGCCGGTAATGACAGTGGCGAGCGGCAGGCCCATGCTGTACCGCAGCGCCCGCTGCCAGTCGCCGGCCAGGGACTTGAAGCCCAGAACCTTCATGCCGACGACACCCATGCACTTCTGGAGCGCAAATGGCAGGAATTCCTCTGCAAAGCTGTAGATGAAATGGTCCAGCGCCGAGACGGCGCACAGAGCTGTGTCGAACGGAAATCGCCGGATGGCCTCGAGAAGTACCTGGGGATTTGCATGTCCCGAAATGCTGATGAACCGGACCATGCCCTCGTCTCGCGCCTCGATCAAGGCCTCGAGCGCCCCGCCCTTGCCGGTCATAGCATTCAGCCGGTCAAAGTCGAAGACGTTGTGCAGACGCACTTCTTCCACATGGTCGGTCTGCAGTCGGTCGAGGCTCGCCTCAAGCTGCCGGCGGGCACCATCCCGCGTGGTCTCGTTGACCTTGGTCGCTATCCACATGTCGGTGCGCCGCCGGACGGCTACCAGCCCGACACGCCGTTCGCTTTCGCCCTCCGAATAGGCAGGCGCCGTGTCGAAGTACCATACGCCGCGTTTCAGGGCCTGTTCGAGGATGGCAACGGCCTGGTCCTGGTTGCAGCCTTCCTCGTCCACCAGTCGCTGGCAGCCAAGGCTCAGGATCGGGAGTTCGACACCGGTCTTGCCAAATGGTCGTTTCTCCATGAGGTTTCTCCCTTCCGCGGTAAGGCGGCATTTTAAGATAGTATAGCTTCACGCGGCAGCCGTACCAGCGACAGTGTAACCCCACCACCTTCACCTCCGTAGACAAGGTGACGACAGGACAGGCGAAGTGCAGTGATCCTTCGCAGCGACAATAGCATCAGAGGAGACGAGACATGAGCAATCGAACGGAAGAGTTCAAGGTCAGCGGCGAGAAGCTGCTGCAGCAGGTCAGGGACCTAGTCCATCAGGGAAACGTCCGGCGCATCACGATCAAGGACAAGGACGGCATCGCGCTGTTTGAGATCCCGCTCACCGCAGGCGTTGTGGGCGCGGTCCTGCTTCCCGTGTGGGCGGCCATCGGGGCTGTCGCCGCACTCGCGGCGTCGTATACCATTGCCGTGGAGCTTGTCGACACGCCGGCGAAACCGACTGTCGAAGGCTCGTCTGTCGACAAGACTGAGGCTTCAGCACAGTAATCTGCCCTCGCTGGGCACTGCAGACGGCCGGGCTGTTGCCCGGCCGTCTGGCATTTCTACGCCAGAGGCTTGAAACATGGAGCGTTTTCTCTATAGTGCCGGCATCACGCCCACATGTTCACATGGGAGGTAGTCATGGATGACGAGAGAGTACGAGTCGAGGGAGTCGTCACTGCACTCGAACTGAAGATCAGCGAGTTGGACGCGGACAACGTTGCAGTGGAAGAGGCAGCGCGCTTGCGTGCAGAGCTTGATGAGGCATATGAACAGATCGATGCGTCCGGCCTTTCGGATGATGATATCGATGACCTCATGGACCGGCTGGATGACCTTCAGGACATCCTGGAGGACCTTACCGACGGCGACAGCGACTGGGAAGACGAGCAGAAGGAAGAGGAAGAAGCGGAGGACGCCCAGGACGACGAAGACGAATAGTTGTTTACCCAGGCTTAGTGAATACGAGACGCCCCGGAGCGATCCGGGGCGTTGTAGCACGGGACAGTCCTCATTGTTGTAACAGCCCCGAACGGAGGGTCAGGGTTTCAGAGCAAGCAGGCGGCTGAAGAGAACGCATGCCTGTGCGCGTGTGCAATGGACCTCGGGGTTCAGCTTTCCCCCGGATTCGATGCCGGGGTCGGGATTCTTGATGATGCCCCTCTCGAAGCAAGATTCGATGAATGAATAAGCCCAGTAGCCAGGCTGGACGTCCGCATAGGGGAGGGTTGCCCGGTCGTTCCAGTGCGGTGAACGGGCGACGATGGCAAGTGCCTGGGCCATGTTCACGGGTTCCTCCGGCTTGAACTGTCCTCCGGGGTAGCCGGTCAGCCATCCCCTGCGGACAGCCGCGGCAACGTAGCCTGCCGCCCAGTAGTCGGACGCGACAT